>JAYVMH010000068.1:0-4169 GCA_043759015.1 Actinomycetota bacterium | reverse complement strand
CGTCAGCGATCTCCAGCAACCGCTTCGTGCCCTCGAAGAGCTCGCCACGGAAGTCGGTGATCAGCCCGAACGCGAACACATCGACGCCCAGGTCGTCGACGACTCGGCCCAGCTGGTCGCACTGCGTCGCGCTGTAGAACTGGGCTTCGTCGCACACCATGTAGTGCAGCGGCCAGTGGTCGACGGCGAGTTTGTAGATGTCCAGCTGGGGCACCACCTCGATCGCGATCGCCGCCACGCCGAGGCGGCTGGTCACCTGCGCGCCCTCGCGGTCCAGGGTGGTGAGGAGCAGGCCGTAGAGATCGCGACTCGTCAGATTGTGGTGGATCTGGAGCGCCATCGTGGACTTCCCTGAGCCCATCGTGCCGAAGCTGAATCGCAGCGTTGCCATGACGGGCGCGACCCTACCCGCGGCGTCAGCGGAGTGTCTGCACCTGCTCGATGGTGTCCGCCTCGGACGGCGATTTGTCCGGTCGGTAGCGACGAACTCGGGCGAAGCGCAGCGCGACACCACCGGGGTACCGGGAGCTGCGCTGCACGCCGTCGACCGCGATCTCCACCACCAGTTCGGGTCGGACGTGCTGGATGAAACCGGCCTCCGGTTCGCCGATGGCCAACCGCTGCAGCGTCTCGGTCTGCCAGCGCAGGAGGTCGTCGGTCATTCCCTTGAACGTCTTGCCGACCATTACGAACGAGCCATCCGCGCCACGGGCACCGAGGTGGAGGTTGCTCAGCCAACCGGTGCGCCGGCCGTGACCCCATTCGGCTGCCAGCACCACCAGATCCAGGGTGTGCACCGGCTTGACCTTTCTCCACGCGGTCCCCCGGCGGCCTGCCTGGTACGGCGAGTCGAGCGCCTTGACCATCACCCCCTCGTGACCCGCCTCCAACGCGGCGAGGGCGAACCGATCGGCCAGTTCCGGGTCCATCGTGTCGATGGTCGGCACGCGCAACGACGCCGGCACCGCGTTCGCCAGCTCAGCCTTGCGAACGTGCAACGGTTCGTCGATCAACGACCGGCCGTCGAGGTGCAGGACGTCGAAGAAGAACGGACGCAACACGCTCGTCGCCGTCATCGAGTCCTGGAACTTCAGTGGGTTGCCGTCCTCGTCGAGCCCCAGCGCCTCTCCGTCGAGCACGAACGAATGGGACGGGATGGCGAGCACCGCCTGTACCACCTCGGGCACGCGAGCCGCGATCTCGTGCAGGCTCCGGGTGAAGACGCGTACCTCGTCGCCGGCCCGATGCACCTGGACCCGCGCCCCGTCGAGCTTCCATTCGACGCTTGCCGGACCGGTGAGCGCCAGCGCGTCGCTCACCGACGCTGCAGTGCCGGCCAGCATCGGCTGCACCCCGACGAGCGGCGACAATCCGACATCGAGGCGCTCCCGCGCCAGCGCAAGACCGGCGGCGGCGCCGAGGTCGCCGAGCAGCATCGCCGCCCGTCTGACATCCGCTGCGGCCACGCCTGCCGCCTTGGCGATGGCGTCGGCGACCACACCGTCGTTCGCTCCCTGGCGCATCTCGCCCCCGATCAGTCGTGCCAGATGGGCCTGCTCGGCCGCTGTGAGCCGTCCGAGGAGGCCGATGAGCACCTCCTCACGAGAGCGTTGCGAACCCTCCCCCGCCAACTCGGCCATCACGGTGATCGTGCGATCGACCTCCTCGACCGTCACGACAGGTTCCGCGGCAGGCAGCACCCGCGCGTCGCGAAGCGTCGCCCAACCCACGCCGAACCGGCCCTGCCGCGGTTCACCGACCAGGAGCCCGACCACCGTCGCGGCCAGCGCCGGTGGCGTCGACCGCAACACGTCCGCCAACAGCGCCACCTTCTCCCCCCGTTTCGGGGTGTCGGCCACTCGACGGGAGGCATCGACGATCACCGCGTAGCGCACGCACCCAGTGTCGCACGACCCGGTCGCCCGGCGGCTGCGATCAGACGCCGCGAAGGTTGTCGACGCGGCGGAAGTACTTGCGGGCGAAGGTCAGCAGCTCATCGACCTGCAGCCGGTCGGTGGTCTCCACAGCGACGACGAGTTTGGCGACGTCGGGATGCCGATGGTCGAGATCGCGACGGAACGCATGCTTGGTCTGGCCGGGGCCGAGGATGAGCACCTCGCGCGCATCGCCCACGGCAGCCACCACGTCGTCGAAGAACACGTGATCGTCGGTCGCCTTACCCGAGCCGGGCGCGCCGCCCTTGCGATGCACCTGACGATGCTCGGTGTTGCTGGGCACGATGTGCACGTGCTCATTGTCGATGGAGAAGTCGATGACGACGGCCCGCAGATGGTCGAGCCACACCACGGCGTGTTGATACGACATGTTCCGCCTTCCTTCTGCATGTGGTCGAGCCACACGCGTGCTCTGCTGTCGACGGTACGCCCTCGATGCGACGGTGGCATGGGTCATTGGTCACCAGACACATGACGAGTTCCCGCTCGTCAGGCGCCGGTTCCGGTTCGATGGCGAAGCCGAACAGGCCCCGCGCTCGCAGCAGCGGCACGAACGACTGGTCGTAGGCGTCGGCCGGGAACTCGCAGACCAACTCGTCCAACGCGACGGCATCGTCGCCCACCAGGATCCGCCAGCGCCCGGCGCGGACACCATCGAGGATGACGGTCGCGGCCTGCGCCGCGGTGGTGGGCGCAGCGTCGCGGAACATCTCCGCCTGCATCTGCATGCCGACGCGAAGGTCGTCGTCGCTCGCGGCGCTCACGTCCATGCCACGCTGAGCGAGCCTCCTGCGCACGTCCGCCATCTGCTCGCTCGTCAGCTCCTTGGGTTCGCGGCCGAAACTTTCCGGAGTTGATCGCGATCGACGTACCGATGTGGCCGGGCATGACGACCGACGCCTTCACGTGAGGGGCGTTCAGCCGCAGATCGTTGATCAACGCCTCCGTGAAGCCCTTCACCGCGAACTTGGCCGCCGAGTAGGCGGTGTGAGGGATGGTCGGACCGAGCGATGCCCAGAAACCGTTCACGCTGCTGGTGTTGACGACATGCCCCTCGGCTGCAGCGACGAGCCTCGGCATGTACGTGCGACCACCGAGGTAGACGCCGCCCCAGCAGACGTTGAACGCGGTCTCCCACTCGTCGCGGGGGTCGCCGACGAAGCTGCCACCGCCGCCGATGCCGGCGTTGTTGAACAGCAGGTTCACATGGTCGGTGTTGTGGTCGCGTACGACGGCGTCGCGGAAGGAGAGCAGTTGCTACTCGCTCGACACATCGGCCACGAACGCCGTGACCCGGGTCTCGGCGGGCGCGCCGGCTCGGCACAGCTCGACGGTCTCGGCAATGTTCTCGGCCGACACGTCACACATCGAGACATGACAGCCATCGGCGCTCAGCTGACGGGCGAGCTCGCGCCCCATCCCTGTTCCGCCGCCTGTGACGACAGCGATTCCACCTCCGAAGTGTTCCATCGGGAAAGGTTGTCATCCGCCGCGTCTCGCTGCGTCACCGAGCCGTTTGCTGACACACTGATCGGATGGCAGGACTCGAACGCCACGTCGCCTTTCTCGGCGGGATCAACGTGGGTGGCCACCGGGTGACGATGGGTCGGCTGCGCGACGAGGTGACCCGCCTCGGGTTCGCCGACGTGAGCACGTTCATCGCCAGCGGCAACGTCGTGTTCAGCGCCGATGTGGACGGCATGGCGGACGGCATGGCGGACGGCATGGCGGACGGCAGCGCTGCGAACGTGATCGAGGACATCATCGCTGACGGTCTCGCGGCCGCGCTCGGCTGGCCCGTGCCCACGTTCGTGCGGTCCGCTGCGGCGTTGGCGGTTGCGGTCGACCTGCAGCCGTTCGGCGAGCTCGCCGACGGCACGACGCACATGATCCTGTTCTGTCGCAGCGAGCCCGATCGCGCCATCGAGCAGTTGTCGAACGACCACGAACGATGGGAAGTCCATGGCGCCGACGTGCATTGGCTGATCCGCGGCGGTGTGTCGGACTCGGTGGTCACCTTGGCGAAGTTGCCCAGACTGCTCGGGCAGCCGTGCACGTCGCGCAACACCAAAGGCATGCGCAGGCTGGCCGCACTCCTGCGCTGACCCCGGCTCAGCCCTCGCCCGCAGTGGGCGCTCGGCCCGCTTCACGATCGGAAGTGATCTCGCGCGCCATCACCTCGAGCACGTGCCCGCGAAGGGCGAGCACCGTGCC
>JAYVMH010000067.1:0-9160 GCA_043759015.1 Actinomycetota bacterium | reverse complement strand
AGGGTTGTGCGTACTTGCCGATCCAGCGATCGGAGATCTGTTGGATGGGGACGGGGTTGAGGAAGTGGAGCTTGCTGCGGCCCTCGCGCCGCGTGGTGACCAGGTTGGCGGTCTCGAGCACGTCGAGATGCTTCATCACACCGAACCGCGTCATCGACGGTGCCCGGTCGCACAGCGCCTGCACCGTCTGCCCGTCGCGCTCGAACAACGCGTCGAGCAGGGCTCGGCGAGTCGGGTCGGCGAGCGCACGGAAGACGTCGTCCACACGGCGAACAATACGTGACCACATGGTCACATGTCAAGCACAACCGCAGCGCCGCATTCACGACCGAAACGGTCGGGTATTCGGCTAGCGTGACGACACCACAGTCCGTGTCCCACCTTCCCAAGGAGCCATCCCATGTCCGTCCGCCTCGGCGACATCGCCCCCGACTTCACCGCCCCCACCACCCAGGGCGACATCAGCTTCCACGAGTGGCTGGGCACCTCGTGGGGCGTGCTCTTCAGCCACCCGAAGGACTTCACCCCGGTGTGCACCACCGAGCTCGGCTACGTCGCCAAGATCAAGCCCGAGTTCGACAAGCGCAACGTCAAGGTCATCGGCCTGTCGGTCGACCCGGTCGCCAGCCACATCAAGTGGGAGGACGACATCGCCGAGACCCAGGGCACCCCGGTGAACTTCCCGATGATCGGCGACCCGGACCGCAAGGTGGCCGACCTCTACGACATGATCCACCCGAACGCGAACGACACGCTCACCGTCCGTTCGGTGTTCATCGTCGGCCCGGACAAGAAGGTGAAGCTCACCCTCACCTACCCGGCCAGCACGGGCCGCAACTTCGACGAGATCCTGCGCGTCATCGACAGCCTCCAGCTGACGGCGAACTACAAGGTCGCCACGCCGGCCAACTGGACCGACGGGCAGGACGTCATCATCGGCGCAGCCGTCACCGACGACGAAGCCAAGCAGTTGTTCCCGCGGGGCTGGAAGACCGTCAAGCCGTATCTGCGCGTGCTCGCCCAGCCGAACAAGTAGGCAACGCACCGCGACGTCGTGCCCACAGGTGTCGTGCCCACAGGTGTCGTGCCCGGACGGGTCGCTGACCACAGGTGTCGTGCCCCTCAGGTGTCGTGCCCGGACGAGTCGCTGACCGCACCGGTCAGCGATGCCGCGGCCTGCGCAGCTCCTTGCGCAGCACGAAGCGAAGCCCGCTCCACGTGTCGTCCACTGCGCACACCTTGTTGTCCACCCAACCTGTCGGCAACAGCACGGCTCGCAACACGTCCTCGGTGATGTCGGTGGCGACGCCGCTCGTTCTCTTCGGCCAACACACCCACACGCCGCCGTCGGGCATCGCGGCCTCGGCGAGCGCAGCCCACTTGGCCTCGAGGCGTGCCCGCTCGGTGAAGAAGGCGACCACGACATCGATCGGCGGCATCAGCGAGCGCTGCCAGATCGCCTCACCCGTGTCGCCCAGGGTGTCGGCGAAGCCAGCCGGTGGGGCGACCACGGTGAACACCGAGTCGTTCCCGATGCCGAGCTTCTTCGCCAACGGCGTGCCGGAGTAGCCGGCGCTCACTTCAACCCGCTGTTGCACATCACGTGGTCGACCTCGATCTCGATCACCACCCTGTCGGGACGCACGCCCGGTTGGCGGTAGCGACGAGCGTACGCCGCGACCGCCTCGGCCACGGATACCGCGTCCGTCACCACGCGCACTCGGCCTTCCAACGTCGCCCACCGGCGACCGTCGAGCTGGGTGATCGAGGCTCGTCCGCCACGGGCGGCGTTGCGTGCCTTCACCGACGACGCCGCGGTGATGACCCGGATGCGACCGGCGAGGGACGTGAACCCCACCGGCACGGCGTGCGGCGAACCGTCGGCGCGCAGGGTGACCAACGTGCCGAGGTGGCGCTCGCCGAGGAAGGCCGACAGGTCGGGCGAAAGGTCCATCAGCCATCCGCCGCGATCGCGCGGAGGATGTCCATCCGCGTTGCTCGCCAGGCCGGTACCACCGCGGCGACCACGCCGGCGATGAACGCGACCACGAGGATCACGATCACACTGGCCACGGGCACGGAGTACTGGTCGAAACCCTGGTCGCGCAGCGACACGATCACCACGTAACCCAGCACCAGGCCCATCAGCACACCGACCACCGCGCCGTAGACCGACGTGATCACGCTCTCCCAGCGCACCGTGGTGCGGACCTGCGCGCGGGTCATGCCGACCGCGCGCAGCAGCCCGATCTCGCGGCGCCGTTCGTAGACGGCGAGCAGCAGCGTGATCACGATGCCGAACGTGGCGATCATGATGCTGAGGAGCAGCAATCCGTAGATGAATGCGAGCAACCGATCGACGATGTCGGCCCGACTGCTGATGAACTGCGCCTTGTCCTGCAGCTCGCCGATGCCGTAGTCGGTGGCCGACTTGCCGACCACCGCTCGGAACCGAGCGTCGCTCACACCAGCGGCGCGGGTGAGCGACACGAACCCGGCTGGTGTGGTGATGCTCGTGTTGGTGAACGTGTCGCGGTCGTAGATGCGCGACGCGCGGATGAGATCCGTGGTGACGAACACGCCCTCGACCAGCAGCGGTAGCGGTTTGCCATCCACCCGCAGCGTGAACGTGTCGCCGATCGCCAGCTGACGCCGCTTCGCCTCGCCCTGGCTGATCAGCACGCCCTGCGGTGTGAGCGCCTCCATCGAACCCGCGACGAAGCGCACCTTCACCAGTCCCTGCACCGTCGCCGGGTCCACCACCACACCGAACGCCGGCTTGCCCGTGGCATCCGCGACACCGCGAGCGAAGCCGAGGCCGGTGGCCACGCCGACTTCGGGGAACGTGTTCAACCGATCGACGAAGTCCTGCCCGAGGCTCACCGCGCCACCCTTGGTGGAGTTGATCACGTAGTCGCCGACGAAGCTCTCGCCGACGGCGGTCCGGATCTGGTCCTTGATCGACGCCGCGAACACCGACGCGCCGGTCACCAGCGCCACACCGATCAGCACGGGCGCAGCGGTGCGGGCCGTGCGGCGCGGGTTGCGTTGCACGTTGCCACGAGCCATCGTGCCCGTCACCCCGCGAAACCGTTGCACCGGGGCGCCGATGAACCGGGCGATCGGCTTCGCCATCACCGGCCCCAGCAGCAGGACGGCGGCGAACAGGCCCACCACCCCGGCGCCGAGCAGGATCGACGCGCCGCCGGTCATCACCCGCACGATCGCCAGCACGCCCAGCACCGCGCACGCACCCGCGGCGACCACGCGGCCACGCGGGTTGCGGACGCGCTCCAACACGGCATCGCTCATCGCGGCCACCGGGGGCACGGCACCGGCGCCGATGGCAGGGCCGAGGGCAGCGATCAGGCTGGCCGCGAGCCCGGCCAGCATCGTGATCACCACGGTGTGCTGCTCGATGGCCAGCCCGCGTGCAGGGATGTCGTACTTGAGCGCGTTGAGCAACGCCTTGATCCCCGACGCCAGACCGATGCCGCCGACCAGCCCGAGCAACGAACCCACCAACCCGACCACCGTCGCTTCGATCAGCAACGCCGAGGTCACCTGCCGCCGGCTCGCACCGAGCGCGCGCAGCAGCGCGTTCTCTCGCTGTCGCTGCGCGGCGGTGATCGAGAACACGTTGTAGATCACGAACATGCCGACGCCGAGGGCGATGAACGAGAAGATCGACAGGAACACGGTGAGGAAGCCGAGCGTCTTTTGCACCTCGGTCTGCTTCTGCTTGGTGATCTCCGCCGAGGTCAGCGTCTCGGTGATGTTGGGGTCGAGCGACGACTTCAACTCGGCCACCAACTGTGCCGACGACAGCGTGCCGTCGCCCTTCACCATCACCGCGTCGACAAAGCCCGGCTTGGCGATGAAGTCGCTGGCGGTCGGCGCGTCGAACAGCGCCCACGTGGCATTGCCCGGCGAGATCAGCGCGTCGTACTGCACGATGCCGACCAGCGTGAACTGCCGCGCGCCGAGATCGGCGTTCACCTTCACCATGTCGCCCACCGTGTAGCCACCGTCCGTGGCCGTCAACGCGTCGAGCACCATCTCGTGCGGCCCGCTCGGCAAGCGGCCGGCCTTCAGCTTCCACACCGACAACGGACCCGAGTTCACGGTGCCGCCGTTGGTCGGCGCGGTCGGCCGCTCGATCGGCTTGCCATCCTTGGCGATGACCACGGCGTCGCCGATCACCGACGGCTGCGCGTCGGCAACACCGGGCAGGTGCCGCACCTGATCGACGACCGCCACCGGCACGCGGTCGCGGCTCTCCAGCCCGAACAGGTTCTCCACCGAGTTGGCGCTCTGCACGTACGCGTCGACCCTGGAGAACGCGTTCGCGTACAGCGCGTTGAACGTGCGCTCGATGGTGTCCTTGAACACGAACGTGCCGGACAGGAACGCCGTGCTGGCGATGATGGCAAGCGAGGTGAGCAGCAGCCGCCCCCACCTTGCCCGCACGCTCCGGACGGCGAGACGGAACATCACTCGGTCGCGATGGCTCTCAAGATGTCGAGCTTCGATGCGCGTCGTGCCGGCCAGATGGCAGCCAACATGCCGGCGAACATCGCGGCCACCAACACAGTGATGATCGTGGCGATCGGCAGCGCCGTGGTGGTGACCCCAACCGACCGCATGCCCCGTGTGGCGAGCACACCCATCGGAAGCCCGACCACGAGGCCGAGCAACGCTCCGAACACCGACACGATGACGGCCTCCCAACGCACCGCCCGCTTCAGCTGGCGACGTGTGGCGCCGACGGCACGCAGCAGGCCGAACTCGCGGGTGCGTTCGAACACCGACAGCGCAAGCGTGTTCATGATGCCCAGGATCGCGATGATGACGGCGAAGAACAGCAGGCCGTAGACGATGGTCAGCAACTGGTTGAGCTGATCCTCCTGGCTCTTGCGGAACTGCGACTGATCCTGCACCCGCACCTGCGGGTAGTGATCGGCGACCGCCTTGATCGCGCCCCTGGCCTTCTCCAGATCCACGCCGGACACGATGGTGGCACCGGCGAACTGGTCGTTCCTCGAGGCAGGGTTGGCGGCTTCGAACACGGAGTTGTCGACCATCCAGTTGGCGTTCAGCACAGAGGCATCGGCATAGATCCCGCGCACCGTCAGCGTCTGGACGGTGCCGTTCTTCCAGGTGACCTGCACCGGATCACCGACCTTCAACCCGAGCGTCTTCGCCGAGTCGCGGTGGACCATCACCCCGTTGTCGGCGAGGCCGTCGAAGCTGCCGGACTTCACGTTCACGTTGACGATCGAGGGGAAGCTCTCGCCGTCCACAGACGCAAGCGGCCGAGCGCTGCCGGTGATCTTGAACGAGCCTCCCACGCGCATCCCGCTGACCGCCGAGATCTCCGGCAGGGCGCGCAGGTCGTCGACCATCTGACTGGAGAAGCCCTGGAACGACGAGTCGCTGAAGTAGAAGTCGGCCTTGATCGAGGTGCCGAGCTGCTGGCGCAACGAGTCCTTCAACGACGAGGCGATCACGCCCACGCCGCTGACGAGCGCAACACCGATCATCAGGGCGGCGGCGGTGGAGCTCGTGCGGCGCGGCGCGCGCGCGGCGTTGAGACCGGCGAGCTGGCCGGGCACGCCGAAGGTCTTGGCGATCGGCACCCCGAGCAACCGGCTGATGGGAGACGCGAACTTCGACGCCAGCATCGTGACCCCGAGGAACACGAACACCGCACCCACGGCGACGAGCAGGATGATCTGCAGCGTGCCGCCCGGCTTGGCGAGGATGCCGATGGTGAACGACGCGATGCCGACCACGGCCATCACGGCGCCGATGATCCACCGGCGGGTGGCGGTGCCCGAGTTCGACGCGAGCTCGGGGCGCATCGCTGCGATCGGCGGGATGCGCGAGGCGCGCAACGCCGGCACAATCGTGGACAGCATCGTGACGCCGAAGCCGACGACGACCGCGACGAGCACGGTGCGACCGGCGATCACGGTGGCGGCCGAGGGGAACCCGGCACCGGCAGCATTGAAGATCGCGGTCAAGACCTTCGAGACCACCACCCCTCCGGCGAACCCGACGGCGGTGGCGACCGCGGCGATGATCAGCGACTCGCTGATGATCATCCGCCGCACCTGCTTGCCGCTCGCCCCCAACGCGCGGAGCAGCGCAAGGTCGCGCAGCCGTTGGCTGATGATGATCTGGAACGTGTTGTTGATGAGGAACGCGCTGACGAACAGCGCGACCATCGCGAACCCGAGCAGCACCCAACGGAAGATGGAGACGATCTTGCCGATGCTGGCGGAAGTCTCCTTCGCCACCTGCTCGCCGGTGATCGCCTCGACCTTGGCCGGCAGGACCTTCTGGATGTCGCGCTGCACCTGCCCCTTGTTGGCGCCCTTGGTGACCGCCACGTCGATCGCCGTGTAGTTGCCGGGCGACCCGAGCACGTCCTGCGCGGTCGTGGGGTCGAACGCCGCGATCGTGGCGCCGAAGAAGCTGTCGCCACCGTTGTTGAGACCCACCGTGCCGACCAGCGTGTAGGGCTTGGCGCCGGTGGTGCCGACGATCTGCACGGTCTGACCGATGGGGATGCCGAGCTTCTTGAACGTCGCCTCGTCGACGACGGCCTCGGTGGGCCCGCGAGGTGTGGCACCTTGGCGCAGCACCGTGCCGCCGATGCTCTCCTCGCCCGACCACGACACGCCGAGCGTCGGGGCGCCCTGGGTGGTGACCGGCTTGCCGTCGGCCTTCAGTATGACGGCCGTGCCCTGCAGGTTTGGCTCGACCACGCGCACGCCGGGCACCTTGGCGATCGCGCCGGCCAACGAAGCCGGCACCGGATCGCCGCTGCCCTTGTCGCCGAACTCGACCGCACCACGGACACGGAAGTCGACGCCCTGGTTGAGTTGTTTGAACAGCCCGTCGAAGCTCCTCTCGAAGCTGTCGGTGAGCACGAAGGCGCCCGCCACGAACGAGACGCCGACCATCACCGACAGCGCGGTCAGGAGGATCCTGGCCTTGTGGCTCCACAGGTTGCGGAACGTGAGCTTCAGCATGATTCAGTCCCCGAAGCGCTTCAACCGGTCGAGTACGCGCTCGGACGAGGGGTCGTTCATCTCGTCGACGATCTTGCCGTCGGCAAGGAAGACCACGCGATCCGCGTAGCCCGCGGCCACCGGATCGTGGGTGACCATCACGATCGTCTGGCCGAGCTCGCGAACCGCGCGACGCATGAAGTCGAGGATCTCGGCGCCGGCGCGGCTGTCCAGGTTGCCGGTGGGCTCGTCGGCGAAGATGATCGTCGGACGGCTTGCCAGCGCCCGCGCCACCGCGACGCGCTGCTGTTGCCCACCCGAGAGCTCGCTCGGACGATGCTTGAGGCGGTCGCGTAGCCCGACCGTGTCGATGACGTTGTCGATCCAGGCCTGGTCACCCTTCACCCCGCCGAGCAGCAGCGGCAGTGTGATGTTCTCCAGCGCGGTGAGCGTGGGCACCAGGTTGTACGCCTGGAAGATGAACCCCACCGCGGTGCGTCGCAGCTCGGTGAGCTGCTTGTCGTTCAGCGTGGCGAGGTAGGTGTCGCCGATGAAGACCGCCCCGGTGGAAAGCTCGTCGAGCCCGGCAAGGCAGTGCATGAGGGTGCTCTTGCCCGAGCCCGACGGCCCCATGATCGCGGTGAACCGGCCGGTCTCGAACGTGACGGTCACCCCGTCCAGCGCACGGACCTCGCTGTCGCCGCCGCCGTAGATCTTCACTGCATCCACGGCGCCCGCCGCCGCCAGCTGTGTGTTGGTCTCAGTCATGCCCCCTTTTGTAACGGGCAACCGAGGCTTTCGTCGCCACCTTTCGGGGTGACGTGTGTCGGGGTCCGAATCGCCGTCCGTCTCTGGCCTGATGTCGCGTACGCTCGCAGGGTGATGTTGTGCCACTCCTGCGGTACCACGGTTCCCGTAGGGGCCCGGTTCTGCCCGTCGTGCGGGTCGCCGGTCGTCGCGTCCGCGCAGGGCGAGGAGCGGCGCATCGTCACCGTGCTGTTCGCCGACCTCGTCGGCTTCACCTCGCTGGCCGAACACATGGACCCCGAGCAGGTGAAGCGCCTGGTCGACCACTGCTTCGAGCGAATGGTGGACGTCGTCGCGGAGTTCGGCGGTCGGGTGGACAAGATCCTCGGCGACGGGATGCTCGTGCTGTTCGGCGCCCCGGTTGCGCACGAGGACGACCCCGAGCGCGCCGTCCGCGCCGCGTTGCGCATGCAGGATGGACTCTCCAGCGTCGTCACCGGACCCGACAAGGCGCGCGTCGACGAGATCCGCATGCGGATCGGCATCAACACGGGCGAAGTGCTGGTCGGCACGCTGGCGGGCACCGACTACACCGCGATGGGCGATGTGGTGAACCTCGCATCGCGGCTGCAGGCACTGGCCCCGTCCGGAGGTGTCCTCGTGGGCGAGACGACCCACGCGCTCACGTCGCACACCTTCCACTACGAGCCGTTCGGCGAGCTGCAGCCGCGCGGGCGCGAACAGTCGCTGCACGCGTGGTTGGCAAAGGCCGCCACTGCGCCGCCGGGTGCGCGGCTGCGTCGCCGACGCGACATCTGCTTCGTCGGACGCCACGACGAGACGGTGATCGCCGACGCGGCGCTGGATCTCGTGATGAAGCACGGTCGTGGAATGCTGCTGCACGTCAATGGCGAGAACGGCGTGGGCAAGAGCCGCCTCGTCGACGAAGTGATCACCCGCCTTCGAGCCAAGGGCGACGTGTCCGTGTTGGAGGGGTCGTGCGTTCCGTATGGCGAATCCAACGTGTGGTGGCCGCTCGCGAACGCGCTCTCCAGCTACCTCGACCTCGATCCGGGCATGCCGTTGGAGGCCGTTCGCGAGGCCGCCGTCGCGCGCACGAGCCTGATGTTCCCGGCGCAGACACCGACGGAGAAGGAGCAGCTGGTCGATGTGTTCACCCACCTGCGCGGCTTTCCCTCGCCGATCGATCGGCTCGATTCGGCCAGCGCGCGCAGCACCATCCATCACACGGTCGCGCAGGTGCTGCAGGCGAAGGCGCAGGACGGCCCGATCGTCCTCAGCATCGACGACCTCCATTGGGCCGACCCCGTGCTGCTCGAGCTGCTCGCCTCACTCGTCACGTCGCTCAGCCGGCAACCGTTCGTGCTGATCAC
>JAYVMH010000066.1:0-4181 GCA_043759015.1 Actinomycetota bacterium | reverse complement strand
CGCTGCACCTCGTTCGCCGCGGCGAGCGCCGCCGTGCTCGAGTCGAACACGCTGAACGTGCTGTCGCCTTCCCCGCGGTGGCGCAGGAGGTGGCCACCGTGGGCACGAACGGTCGACTCGATGATCGCGTCGTGACGCTGGAGGGTCGCGTCCATCAGATGAGGGGCGCGCTCCCACAATGGAGTCGAGCCGACGACATCGGTCATCATGAACGTGACGACACCGGTGGGAAGCACTGGCGACACCTTGTGATCTGCTGTGCCCACCTCGCCCTCCCCGGTCGAAGTCGACAGTGGCCCGTCAACCTGCGAACCCTACCTGAACTAGGTTCGCCGACCGAGAGCGATGAAGCTGCACCACCGAAGGGAGCGACTCGATGGCACGACTCGACGCAGCCCAGTTGCAGGCGCTGAAGCACCGAGGGGACGGGGTGGCCGATTCGATCGCCGACCAGTACCTCGACCACCTCGAGCAGCCGAGCAAGTTCTTCAGGGCCACCATCGCGGCGCGCTACTCGTTGCCCGACCTGATGGACGACGACGTTCGAAACTTCCTGCAGCAGAACCCTCCGCCGCTGCCGGAGTGGGCGGCGCAGGCGCGCTTGCGCAACGGTGCGGAGTTCTTCAAGGAATGGGGCATCCAGCTCGGTCTCGGGCTGTTCCTGCAAGCACTCCCGCTCGCATACGCATCCGAGGAAGGCGTCAAGGTGCTGGCGCTCACGTCCAAGCTGGAGAAGGACACCAGCCGTCGCGTGATGGAGTCCGCGCAGTTCGTCCTCGACGTCACCACACCCGGAGCGCTCGCGCCCGGCCAGGTGGGCTACGACACCGCCCGGCACATCCGCCTCATGCATGCCGGCATCCGCCAGCTCATCCGCGACGACCCGCGCATTCCGATCACCACCGACCCCACGGTGGAGAACCGATGGGACCCGCAATGGGGTCAGCCCATCAATCAGCTCCACATGTTGGGCGCCATGCTCTCCTACAGCTCTTCGCTGTTGCACGTGCTCGACCTGTTGGGAGCCGATTACAGCGAGGACGGCGCGGCCGACTACTGCCTCCTGTGGAACGCCGTCGGCTGGTTGCTCGGCGTCGACGAGACGTTGCTCCCACTCGAACGGCACGAGATGGTGGAGCTCGAGACCGCGATCCAGCGGATGACCCACGGCACGTCGACCGAGGGCAAGTTGATGACCGACAGCCTGATCGAGCTGGTGCAGGGCTACATCAAGATCCCCGGCTTCAAAGGCCTGCCGATCACACTGATGCGGCTGTTCATCGGCGACGACGTCGCCGAGCTCCTGGGCGTACCGAAGGCCGGCTGGACTCGGGTGCTCATCCGCGCCAAGCACGGCCTCGGCCACGGCGCGAGCAGAGGATCGACCGGCCTTCGGCGGCGAGCCGTCGGCTGGGCGTCGAGCAAGATCCTGCGCGGGTTCGTGGCCCACAACCGCGGGCCGGATCGACCCAAGTACACGATCCCCGACCACCTCGAGTTGAAGGTCGGCAGGAACCCTGGGAAGCGGCGCACCACCTCACTCCGCTGACGATCGCAGAATCGCCTCCAGGTCGGGCCACAAAGAATTCGGTAGCGGCGCATGTGCATACGCCACGTCGGCGGTCACCTCCGCGGCGGAGCGAGCACCGAACAGCACCGTGGTGACCGCCGGGTGCCGCAGCACGAACTGCAACGCCGCCGCCGGCAGTGCGACACCCGACTTGGCGCACGCCGACTGCATCGCCGCCGCGCGCGCGACCAACTCCGTCGGCGCCGCCGCGTAGTCGAACGTGGCGCCGATCTCGGGGCGGGCCAGCAGACCGCTGTTGAACACACCTCCCACGATCACCTCGACGCCGACCGCCGCACACTCGTCGAGCAGCGACTCGCCGCTGCGATCGAGCAGGGAGTAGCGGCCGGCGAGCAGCACGCAGTCGAGGTCGACCCGTTCGACGAAACGAGAGAGCATCGCCGCCTGGTTCATCCCGCAGCCGACCTTGCCGATCACGCCCTGCTCGCGGAGCTCGATCAGCGTGGGAAACGCCGTCGCGAAGGCATCGGGCTCGTGATCGTCGGGATCATGGACGTGCACGACGTCGAGCCGGTCGGTTCCGAGGCGAGCAAGGCTCTCGTCGATCGAGCGCAGCACGCCATCGCGCGAGAAGTCGAACACAGGATCTACGTCGGGGATGTCGCAGAAGATCGTCGGCGGCCGCTGCGACAGCGGGCGCAGCAGGCGGCCGACCTTCGACGCCAACACGAGCTCACCGCGCGGCAGCTGACGCAGCACCCTGCCGAGCCGGATCTCCGCCAGCCCGTGCCCGTACTGGGGTGCCGTGTCGAAGCAACGCACGCCGTGGTTCCAGGCCGCCCACACCGTCTCGTCGGACTCGGCGTCGGTGATGCTCGTGAACAGGTTGCCGAGTGGAGCCGTCCCGAGACCCAGCCGCGTCATCGCCATTCGGCCCCGTCCGGGAACCGCAGCGCCGCGATGGATTCGGGGTGCATCTCGATGGAGTAGCCCGGCGCCTCGGGCACCACGTAGGCGCCGTTGCGCACGACGGCCGGATGCAAGAAGTGCTCGTGCAGATGATCGGCGAACTCGGTGGTGCGATCTGCGAGCGACCCACTGACGCACAGGAAGTCGATCACCGAGATGTGCTGCACGTGTTCGCACAGACCGATGCCACCCGCGTGCGGGCACACCGGAACTCCGCGGGCCGCGGCGAGCAGCAGCACCGCGAGCACCTCGTTCAGCCCCCCGAGGCGGCAGGCGTCCACCTGGCAGTAGTCGATCGCCTCGGCCTGCAGCAGCTGCTTGAAGATCACCCTGTTGGCGGCGTGCTCACCGGTTGCGATTCCCACCGGTCGCACGCCGCCACGGATCGCGGCATGTCCGAGCACGTCGTCGGGGTGCGTGGGCTCCTCGATCCAGCGCAAGCGGTACTCGGCGAGCTGGTTCGTCCAGTCGATCGCCTGGCGCACGTCCCAGACCTGATTTGCGTCGGCCATCAACTGGCGGTCGTCGCCGAGCTCCTCGCGCATCACCTCGCACCGACGCCGATCGGACGCCACGTCAATGCCGACCTTGGTCTTGAAGCTCGACCACCCCGCAGCGATCGCGTCGCGGCACCGCCGGCGCACCTCGTCCTCCGGGTAGCCCAACCATCCGGCCGACGTGATGTAGGCCGGATAGCCGTCGCGCCGAAGCTGTGCGAGCCGGTCGGCCTTGCCCGCCTGCATCCGTTGCAGGATCTCCAACGCCCGTACCTCGTCGACCTCGTCGCGCAGGTATCGGAAGTCGATGCAATCGACGAACTGGGCCGGTTCCATGTCGGCCACGAGTTGCCACACGGGCACGCCCCGCTCCTTGGCCCACAGGTCCCAGACCGCGTTCACCAGCGCGGCCGTCGCGAGGTGGATCACCCCCTTGTCGGGCCCCAGCCAGCGCAACTGCGAATGGTTGGTGACCGATCGCCAGAACGCGCCCATGTGATCGGTGAGGTCGCTGAGCCTGCGGCCCACCACCAGCACCGACAACGCCTCGATGGCCGCGCAGCACAGCTCGTTCCCCTTGCCGATGGTGAACGTCATCCCATGGCCCTCCCACGGGCCATCGGTGTGCAGCACCACGTATGCGGCCGAGTAGTCCGGATCGGGGTGGTTCGCGTCGGATCCGTGCAGGAACGCGGACGTCCGCGCCCGCAGATCATGTGTGCTGACGGAGACGATGGTGGTCATGGCACGCCCTGTTGTCGACGACTCCCCGACAGTAAGCGATACTTGCCCCGCGACGCGTTGGAACGCTCGCGGCGACACGGGGGATCGATGAGCGGACGAATCGTGAGTGCTCGATGACATTGCGAGTTGCCCTCGTGGGCGGTCCCATGTACGACCACCTCTACTCGCTCCTCGACGGGCTCGATGTGGAGGTGATCGTCCACACGGACCACCCGAGCCTCAACAGGAAGGTCGCGGCGATGCTGAGCGCAGGCGAGCGCATCGACCTGCTCGCCACCCACAGCAAGTACGCGCCGTCGCAGAAGCAGTGGCTGCATCAGCTCGACGGACGGCTGGACACCTCACGCCTCGCCCCGCTCGCGATGCGCATGTGCCGCGCCGACGACACGCTCTACTGCGTGCCGCGATTGATCGACGTGCGGATCATGTGGGTCCGGACC
>JAYVMH010000065.1:0-9188 GCA_043759015.1 Actinomycetota bacterium | reverse complement strand
CGATCTCGATGTTCTCCCGCACCGTCAACGTGGTGAACAGCGCCCGGCTGTCGGGCACGAGCACGATGCCGGCGTGGTTCGCCACGGTGGCCCGGCCGCTCGGTAGTGCCGTCCCGTCGAGCGTCACCTCGCCGCTGATCCGGGGCAGCAGCCCGGCGAGCGTGCGCATGAGCGTCGACTTGCCGGCGCCGTTCGGACCGAGGATCGCCAGCACCTCGCCGCCGCTGACCTCCATGTCGAGTGGCCGGACGGCGACCACCTTGCCGTGACCGCACACCAGGCCGGACGCCTTGAGCGTCGCCGTCACGACCGGTCACCGCCCTCGTTCGCGCCGACCGGTTCGGAGTGCGTCGACCCGAGGTAGGCCGAGATCACGGCTGGGTTGTTGCGGATCTGGTTCGGCGTACCGGAAGCGATGAGCGAACCGAAGTCGAGCACCACGATGTAGTCGCAGAGGTTGAGCACGAGGTTGACGTCGTGGTCGACCATGAGGATCGTGACGCCTTCGTCGCGCACCTCGCGGAGCCGATGACCGAGCCATCCGCTCTCGGCGCTGTCGAGCCCGGCCGCCGGCTCGTCGAGGAGCAACAACCGGGGTTTGGCGACGAGGGCCCGACCGATCGAGACCAGCTGGCGCTGGCCCTGCGACAGATCGGCCGCCTGACGGTCGCGGTGCGCCGACAGATCGAGGACCGTGCAGGCCTCGTCGAGCACGGCTGTGGCCGCCGCGCCGCGACCCTGGCGGCCGCTCGTCATGCCGACCTCGAGGTTCTCCTGCACGTTGAGGTCGTCGTAGAGCTCGATGGCCTGGAACGTCCGGCTGAGCCCGCGCTGCACCCGCTGGTGCGGTTTGAGCCCGCCTATGTCCGCGCCCGCGAAGGTGACGGTGCCGGTGTGCTCGGCGAAGCCGGACAGCGCGTCGACCATCGTGGTCTTCCCCGCTCCGTTGGGACCGATGAGACCGACGATCGCGCCCTCGGGCACGTCGAAGCTGACGTCCGCGACAGCGACGACGCCGCCGTACGCCACGCGCAGGTTGCGGATCTCGAGCAGTGCTGGGCGGTCGGCGACGTCCTTCGGCTCGGCGACGAGCGGCACCGATTGCGGCGCGGTCGGCTCGACCAGGCCGCCCCGCCGGGCCTTGCGCTTGGCGGCGAACTTGTCAGCCATCAGGTGGTTCGCGCCGACGATTCCCTCGGGGTTGTTGATCACCGTCACGAGCAGGAGGATCGAGCTGATCAGCTGGTACCACTTGCCGAGGTGCAGCCAGTTGTTGCTCGCCGTGTACGCCACGCCGGTGATGCACAGCATGCCGGCCACCACCCCGCCGGACACCGACGTGATGCCGGCCAGGTACACGCTGGCGAAAACTGTCAGACCGAGGAGCGGGGTGAACTGGTCGTAGGTGATCGTGCCGTAGCGGTAGGCGAGCATCGCCCCGCCGAGTCCGGCGATGAACGAGCCAATGGCGAACGCTGCGATCTTCACCTTGAGCACGTCGACACCGGCCGCCGCCGCTGACCGCTCGTTGGCCCGCACCGCCACCATCGCCGAACCGAGCCGGCTCCGCCTGAGCAGCGCCACGCCGACCGCCGTGAGGACCAGGGTGACGAGCACCGTGTATCCGAAGGACAAGTGGTTGGCGTTGCGCGTCTTGCCGAAGCCGACGAACCAGCCGAACAACTTCGGGTCCGATACCTGAACGCCCCCTCGGAACCCGACGATGTCGGTGTTCCGGAACCACAGCGCGTCAAGGGTGGTGGCGAGCGACAACGTCACCACCGCCACGCTCAGCCCGCGCACGCGCAGAGCCGGCAGGCCGACGATCACCCCGAGCACCATGGCCACGAGCGCCGAGAGCAGCGGTGCGATCGGGAACGGGACGTGCAACGACCGGGTGAGGTAGCTGAGGGCGTACGCCGAGGTACCGGCGAGCGTGAGCTGGGCCAGCGAGACCTGCCCGGCGTAGCCGGTGACGACCACGAGCGAGAGCGAGATGATGCCGAAGATGAAGCTGAGGATGAGCGCCGAGCGCCAGCCTCCGGTCATCAACACGAGGGCGATCCCCCCGGTGGCGAGCCCGATGACCGATGTCGGAACGACGGACCGCGGCCGCGGCGAGCGGCCCATCGAGCGCTGGATCAGCGCGCCGCGGGCCGGCAACGGGGCGCCCCGCAGGAGCAACGCGCCGCCGATGACGACGAGCGAGACGAGCTCGGTGCCGCCGCTGCGCGGGAACCACGAGTACACGCTGTGCAGGTTCGTCGCCTCGGACTCGAACATGCCGACGAGCACGCCGGCGATGACCGCCGGCGCGAGGCGCTCGAAGCGGGCGACGACCGCACCGGCCAGCGACGGCACGATGAAGAGCGAGAACACGGCGGGGACGACGGCGATGAGCGGCGAGATCATCACACCGGCGAGCCCGGCGACGGCCGAGGAGAGCATCCAGTTGGCTGCGGCGAGACGGTTCGGCGACAAGCGGGAGACGACAGCCCCCTCCTCAGTCTCGGCGGCGGCACGCGTGGCGAGACCGAACCGGGTGAAGCGGAAGAGCGCAGCGACGAGCAGCGCTGCACCGAGGGTGATGAGGGCGACGAGCATCCGGTCGGTGTGGACCACGGTCTCGCCGAGCTTGAACCGCGAGTCGGGCAGGAACTTCGCCACCGGCAGCTGCGTGCTGCCCAACTGCTTCACGATGAGCAGCACAATGGCGACCTGCACCCCAAGGGTGGCGACGACGCGAGCCAACGGGGGCGCCGAGCGCAGGGGTCGGAAGATCAGGAGGTAGAGCACCAGCCCAAGCAACGACGACAGGAGGAGGGCGGCGAACAGCGCCGGGAAGAAGCTCGCGACGAACGGGAGGCGATACGTCGGCTTGAGGCCGGGGATCATCGGCGGGAACTCGCCCTGACGCAGGAACCCGTAGATGAACGCGGCGTAGGCAGCGATCGAGCCGCTGGCGAAGTTGATGACGCCCGAGGACCGGTACGTGACGACGAGCGCGAGCGCCAGCGCGCCGTACACCGAGCCTGCTCCGATGCCGAGGAGCAGGAATCCGAAGTGGCCCATGTCAAAGCATCCAGTCGGTGGTCGAAAGCGAACGCTGTCCAAATGCCGGAGATGCCGGGCCGAAGCCCGGCATCTCCGCTACCGCGAGGTTGCTCAGCAGGCCGTCAGCCGGCGTAGCCCTTGAAGCCGTCCGGGATGCCACCGGCGCCCATCGTCGCCGACGAGAAGCCGGCGACGCAAGCGATCGGGACGCCCGGCACGGCCTTACCGTCGCAGGTCGCCGTGGCGCCGTCGACCGTCGGCATCGGGATGCCCTTGACGGCCTTCATCGTGGCAATGATCGCCGCCGAGTCGATGTCACCGGCGGGCGGGTTCGCGGCAAACGCCCGGCGCGCCGCTTCCCACACGACGTACGTGCCGACCGGCGTGCCGTTCGGGGCGATCTTCTTGGCGGCGTACTTGTCGAGGATCGCCTTGAACTGGATGTAATCCGGGTTCTTCGGATCCTCTCCCGAGGCGTACGAGAGCTTGATGCCCTTCCACTGGTCGCCGAGCGCCTTCTTGGAGGCGTCGTCGATGCAGTTGGCGATACCGCTGATCTGGCCCTTGTACCCGGCGTCGAGCAACGCCTTGATCGACGCCGTGCAGTACGCCGGGTTGCCGATGATGTGCCACAGCTCGGGGTTGTCCTTCAGCGCCGCCTGGACGGCTGGCCCGTGGTCGGGCGAGGTCGGCGAGATCGGGACGACCTTGACGTTGCCGGCGCCCTTGGCGGCGAAGAGCGCCGGGCCGAGGGCCTGGGCCGGGCCGGTGGCGGCGGGGACGTCGATCACGTCGATGACCGAGTTCTTCGCGCCGATCTCCTTGGCGAGCGACGACGGGTAGGCGCCGATGCCAGCCGTCGGGTTCGAGAAGATGTAGATCGGTGCGCCGTCGGGGGCGGTGCCCCTCGACGAGGCCGGCAGCAACGAGGCATCAGCCGACGCGAACCCGATGATCGGTAGACCGGCCTGCTCGACCGGACCGGCCCAGGGAGCGATCTCGCCGACGACGTCGAACATGACGGCCTGGACCTTGGCGTCGAAGAAGGTTCCGGCGCAGGCGGCGGCCACGGCGTTGTCGGAGTTGCTTGCGCACTTGACGATCTCGACCGGGTGGCCGGCGAAGCCGCCGCTGTACTCGTTGATCCACTTCACCATGGCGTCGGCCGCAACCTCGTCGGACGAGTTGTCGACGGCCGGCGATACGCCCGACCACATGTAGCCGAGCTTCACCACCGACTTGCTCTTGTCGGCCGGAGTCTTCTTGCCCAGCGGATCGGCCGGGGCCGCGGTGGTGGCGACGGCGCTGCTGCTCGACGCTGCAGCCGTCGCCGCCGTCGTGCTCACGGCAGCGGCCGTCGTCGCCGTCGCCGCAGCCGTCGTCGTGCTCGCCGCTGCGGACGCGGCCGCGGTCGTCGTCGCCGACTTCGAGCTCGAGCCGCATGCGGCCACGAGCAGTGCGGCAACTCCGAGCAGCGCGCCGGTACGCGCCCTACTGAATCGATACATCAGACTCCCCTGGGTTGATTTCGAGGTGACGGTCAGGCACTGGCGGCGCTGGTGTCAGAAGTTATATCTATCACTCTTTTACGGGGTGTGTCGCACGGCACGGGTTTCGGGTCGAGGAGCCGTAGGAAAGGAACCCCGTGACGACGTCGAGTGCCTCGGCGAGCAGCTCTGGCTGGCCTTCAAAGTAGTGGGTGGCGCCCAGGACGAAATGCAGCTGCCGCTGCTCCGAGGCGGTGGCGGCGTCGTGCATCTGGCGGGCCATGTTCGGTAGCACCGTCGGATCGGCGGTGCCGAGGACGACGAGCAGCGGGGTTGCGATCGTCGGGAGCCATCGCAGCGAATCGCCGTAGGTGTGACGCAGCGACCACTGGTTGACGAACGACCGACAGGTGCTGACGCGGCTGATGCCGGCGGGCATGTAGTTGGCCATCGTCGGCGAACCCCAGAGGGTGACGCCGATCGCCCGGTCGCTCGGATCTATCGCGCCGTCCAGGAACCGCAGGTCGGCAGCCGTCCCGTGCACGACGAACGCCAGGTCGTCGAACCCGGCGGGCGCCTCGCTTGACGTGGCGAGCCACGTCAGCTGGTCCTCGCACCACGCCCCGATGCGCCCGTTGCGCGCCACCTGCGCGGCGCGGTAGCGGGCGATGAACTCGGCCGGGAACGGCGGTGCGTTGTCCGGGTGGTACACGTCGATCGAGGCGTCGCGCAGGAACAGCTGCAGCTCGTCGGTTATCGCCGGATCTAGCCACTCGGTGCTCAGCCGCGCACGGGACGGATGGGCGTTCAGCAGCACGAGCGCGTCGACCGGACGAAGGCGGGCCGTCGTGAGATCCGGCCCGCCGCCCGGTGGCGACGTCACCGACGGGGCGAGCGCCTGGGCCTGGTAGTACGGCACGATCGACGCACCGCCCGAGTTGCCGATGAGGACGACCCGCTCGTATCCGATCGAGTAGAGGTGCTCGACCATCGTGCCCATGTCGAGCAGGCAGTTCTCCATGATCAGGGACGTGTCGTTCCCCACGTAGCGCGTCGTGAACCCGATGCTGCCGAACCCCCTCTCGGCCAGGCCGGGAAGCGCGTAGTGGCCCAGAAAGTTCGCCGTCGGGTGGCAGATCATCACCGCCGTCGACGGATGGCTGCCGGCGATCTTCACCTCGCTCGCCCAGACTGTGCGGGCGAGACGGGCGACGCCGGAGTAGATCTCCACCTTGGCGTGCGCCTCGGTGCGGGCGCCGAGCAGGTTGCGTTCGAGCTCAACGGTCAAGTCGGTTCCTCGTCAGTCGGCTGGGTCGAGCATGAGCAGGCGTCCCAGCTGGGCGTTGACGCCTCCGAACAGCCGGGACAGCACGTGGCCGCGCTTCAGGTAGAGCTGGGCGTCGTGCTCGAAGGTGAACCCCATGCCACCGAGCACCTGGATAGTGGCGGCCGTACTCGTCTCGGCGGCCCGGTTCGCCGTCAGCAGCGCACTGGCAGCGTGGAAATCGGCATCGGCGCGGCCCTCGTCGTGGGCCACGGCAGCGAACACGGTCTGGGCATAGGCGAGCTGGGCGTTCACCGCCATCTGGGCGCACGGATGCTTCACCGCCTGGTTCGTGCCGATCGGCCGGTCGAACTGGATGCGGTTCGTGGCGTGCGCCGCGGCGATGTCGCGCACCGCCTCGGTGATGTCGGTGAGCGCCGCCGCCGCGAGCACGCGGCCACGGCGCCCGATCGGGTCGACGGCCTCGGCCACGGTGGCCACCGCTCGCGGCGAGGCGTCGGACCCCCCGACACGGTGCAGCGTCGACGCCGGATCCACGCACGGCACCGCGATCACCGTGGCGAACGAGGCCACCTCCACCAGCGACGCCGAGGCGTCGGCCAGTACCAGCACGAGGGCACCGTCGGCATCGAGCAGCAGATGCCCGCCCGACGCGTCGCCGGCCAGATCGCCGATCACCAGCCCGACCCGTTCGCGGCCACCTACGATCGCCGCCGCCAGGTCATCCTCGCCAGCGAACGTGGCGACGCGGGCGGCGAGCACGGTGGACAGGTAGGGCCCGGCGGCCAGCGACCGGCCGATCTCACGATCGGAATGCGGACCTCGTCGTAGAACACCTCAGCGAAGTCGCGACCGCCGTCGATCGTGTGGATCGGGCGCACGTCGATGCCGGGCGAGTGCATGTCGCAGATGACCCAGGTGAGCCCCTTGTGCTTCGGCACGTCGGTGTCGGTGCGAACAAGCAGCTCCTGCCAGTCGGCGACCGGGGCGAAGCTCGTCCAGATCTTCTGTCCGGTCACCACCAGCTGGTCGCCGTCGACCACTGCCCGGGTGCGCAGGCTCGCCAGGTCGGACCCGGCTTCGGGCTCGGAGAAGCCCTGGCACCACACGACGTCGCCGCACAGGATCGGCAGCAGATGTTTGCTGCGCTGGGCGTCGTCGCCGCGAGCGATGAGCGTCGGGCCGGCATGGCTGAGCCCGACGAGCCGCGAGTCGATGGGGGGCAGCCGCGTGCGCGCGTACTCCTCGTACCAGATCAGCTGCTGGGTGAGCGGCAGCTGGCGGCCGCCGAACGCTTCGGGCCAGCCGATGCCGGCCCATCCGGCGTCGTACTGGGCGCGCTGCCACGCGAGGTCGTAGGTGCGCGCTTCGGCGAGGTCGTGGGGGCGACGGTCGCCGGGCACGTGCTCGGCCAGCCAGGTGCGGGCCTCGTCACGGAACCGGTCGTCTGCTGCCGAGAAGGCGAGATCCATCAGACCCCCTCTTGTCGAGCGCCCGAGCGGCTCAATCGAAACCCTGGAGCTGGAAGAGCTCGATGGCGTTGCCGCTCACGATGCGGTGGATCTCGTCGTCGCTCAGCCCGGCGAACAGCTTGGCCGCCACCTGCCTCGTGTCGGGCCAGGTGGAGTCGCTGTGGGGTAGTCGGTCTCGAACGTGATCCGGTCGATCCCGATGCGGTGGCGGTTATCGATGCCGGGTCTGATCCTTGAAGAACGACATCCACATGTTGCGATGGAAGTACGCCGACGGCGACTCGGGGATGTGCTTGGTCTGCGCCCAGCCCTGGTTGTCCTCCCACACGTCGTCGATGCGCTCGAGCACGTAGGGGAGCCACCCGATCTGGCTCTCGGCGTAGGAGAGCTTGAGGCCCGGGAAGCGCACGAGCAGCCCCGACCACAGGAAGTCGACCACCGACATCATCGCCCCGCCGAACCCGAGTGTCGCCGTGACCCCGACGGCGGCGCGTCCGGTGACGTCGCCGGCATGCGCGACGACGAGCCGATGTGCATGCAGACCGTGGTGCCCGTCTCCTCGCACTCGCGGAAGAACGGATCCCAGAACCCGGAGTGGATCGACGGCAGGCCGAGGTGCGCCGGGATCTCGCTGAACGCCACCGCCCGCACCCCGCGGACCGCGTTGCGACGTACCTCCGCAGCCGCCAGGTCGGCATCCCACAACGGGATCAGGCAGATCGGGATCAGCCGGCCCGACGTGCCGGCGCACCACTCGTCGACCGTCCAGTCGTTGTACGCCTCGACGCACGCCAGCCCGAACGTCTTGTCCTTGCCTTCGGAGAACGTCTGCCCGCAGAAGCGCGGGAAGGTCGGGTAGCAGGCCGAGGCCTCGACCCAATTGGCCTCGACCCAATTGGCGTCCATGTCGGCGAGCCGGGCGTCGCGGTCGTAGCAGCCGGGGCGCATGTCGTCGTAGGTGATCGGCGTCATCGTCATCTCGTCGCGTGGGTAGCCGACGGCGGCGACCATCCGCTTGTGGGTGTAGACGAGGTCCGCGTACACCCAGGTGTCGGCCTTGGTAGGGCGTCGTCGTCGAACACCTCCTTGTACACGGCGGCGCCGACGAACTGGATGTCGCGCACGCCGCGGCGCACCACCTTCGGCCCGCGGTCGCGCAGCTTGACCGGCAACCACGTCTGCCACAGATGCGCCGGCTCCACCAACGTGGTCGTCGACACTGATGATCTTCGGGATGCGCTGCTCGTCCATGGTCGGTTCCCTCGTCAGTTCTAAGCTCGTCAGTCCTTGAGCCCGGCCGCTCGCCGGTGGCTGCGCTCGCGCGCAAGGTCGGCGAGCACGGTGGCCATGTCCCGGCCGGAGGCCTTCGCCTCGGCCTTCACGGCCACCCAGTCGGCCAGCGACGCGCGGGCGGCCTCGCGGTCGTCGTTCCACCTCGCGTCGGTCGGCGTAGTGATCTCCATCCGGTTCCCGTCGGGGTCGCGGAAGTAGACGCTGTAGATGATGCCGTGGTCCACGGGCCCGAGCACGTCGACGCCGTTGGCCGACAGCCAGGCCTCCCACGCGTCGACCTCGCCCGTCGTGGCCACCTGCATGGCGAAGTGCCGGAACGTGCCGTAGGCGGGATGCGTGTCGGCGCTCGGCGCCGGTAGCTCGGGTGCCTCGAAGAAGGCGATCGTCGACCCGTCGCCCATCCGGAAGAACGGGTGGAAGCACGGGATCGGCTCGCCCGTGGACGGGATCGCGTCGTCGAGCACCGCGGCCACCAGATCCACGCCGAGCAGCCCGGCGTAGAACGCGACCGTCGCCGCAGTATCGCCGCAGATGAAGGCAGCGTGGCTCAGCATCTGAGGTGCGTCGGGCCGGGCGCCTGCCACCGAACTCAACGTC
>JAYVMH010000064.1:0-4203 GCA_043759015.1 Actinomycetota bacterium | reverse complement strand
TTCGGCACGGAACACACCACGACGCCCAGAAGTTGATCACCACCGGCCGCCCCTCGAAGGACTCCAACGAAACCGACTCCGTAGCCTTCACGAGACCGTCGAGAACGAAGGCGGGCGCGTGTTCGCCGACCAGCGCTGGAGCGTTGGCTGCCGGTTCCAGGCGTCGCGCCAGCACGATCGCCACCCCCGTCGTGGCCAAGGCCAGGGTCACCGCGGCGACAACGATCACTGGCCGCCGACGGCGGCGGCGAACTCGGGGCTCGTTGCTGATGCCTTCGGCGTCGACGCGGTCATCGGCAGACTGGAGGATACCGTCTGGTTCGAAGTAGTCGGGGTTCGGCATGAGGGCGGGTGGAGTCGCAGCGGGCAGTTCAACGAGGGCTTCTCGCTGATGACCACCCGTGGATACGATACCTCTTAGTAGTCAGCCCGATTGGGTCGCCGCTACACGGTTCGTCGCCATGCTCAAGGCGAGACGGAGCCGATCGAACGAAAGTGACCAATGACGATCCACGCCCCTGATGCCGATGAACGAAGGTGGTTGTGAACCGGCCGCTGTGGCGCCGAGGTGGCGTCGCCGTGGCATTCGCGGCTTTGATCGTCGCAATGGGCGCAACTGTTGCCGACGCGCACACCTTCTTGGTGCGGACCTCTCCCCCGGCGGGCGCACGTCTCACCAGTCCTCCCGGGGAAGTTGTGCTCGACTTCACCGAAGCAGTCGCATCCGAATCGACGATCGAGCTACGCGACGGCAACGGCGATTCGATCGAGCTGCTGTCGGTCAATCTCGACAGCGGAAGTCAACGACTGCGAGCCAGCCTTCCCCCGCTTGCAAACGGCGTCTATCAGGCAACGTGGCTTGTTGTCGCCGAGGACGGCCACACCACCGAAGGCGAGTTTGTGTTCGCAGTCGGCGTCGACCTCCCCGCCGGTGCGGTGATGACGAACGGATCCACATCGACACCGGTGCGTTGGGCAGACGCGCTCGCCGCACTCGTGCTCCTCGGTGGACTCGCGATCGCTCTCGGCGGGTTGCTCAGCGAACGATTCGTTTGGCAGCCAAGCAACCCGATCGGCGTAGCTGCCCCAGTCGTCGGAGCAATCGCGGTCGCTCTCGGTGGAGCTGTCGGCGGCGTAGCCCTGATCCTCCGCCGAGCCAACCTGCTCACTCGACCAACGAGTTGGGGCGACGCGTTCACGACACGCGCCGATCGGCTGACATTGGCGATCCTGGTCGTACTCGCCATCGGGCTCCTTCTAATCCAACTTCTCCGAAGCCGGCTGGTGGGTCTCGTGCCAGTCGTCGTCACTGGAGTCCTGCTCGCCCTGCGTGGCCACGGACCCGAAGCCTCAGGGTGGTGGTCGTCACCCGCAGCTGTCGCGCACCTCCTCATCGCTGGAGCATGGGTTGGTGCGCTGATTCATCTGTCGATGTCAGCACGCGCCAACCGCACTTCGACCGAGACCCTCGAGCCAGGACCGTCCCGCTACGCAACCGCAGCACTCGTCGCAGCGTTCGCGACGCTGGTCATTGGCCCGGTCGTGGCCTTCGGGCAACTCACACACCTCAGCGACCTGACCGACTCGACCTACGGACAAATCCTGCTCGTCAAACTCGCCCTCGTCGGTCTTGCCCTCGCCGCAGCCCTGTTCGCCCGGCGCCGAGGGATCCCCGCAAACGGTCACCGCATCGGTTCCCTCGCTCGCTACGCCACCATCGAAGCGATAGCACTCGTCGGCGTCCTCGCCGCCAGCGCACTCCTTTCGACCACAGCACCGGCGCGTGGCAGCAGCTCCATCGAACTCGGCCCGACCCCTCTTCCCAAACCCACCACGCTCACCTCCGACCTCGCAGGAAGCCACCAGGTGCTCGTCGCTGCGGCGGCCGACCGACTACAAGTCCTAGTTCTGCCGCCGGGCGGTCAACCCAGCATCGCCCAACGCTCGACGTTCGAGGGAATCGAACCCGATGGCACCACATTCGATCTGCAACCTCGACCCTGTGGTCCGGGGTGCTTCGACATTGCTCACCACTGGACCGATGGAATCACACGCCTGACAGTCACGGTCACCAATCCTGACGCCGACGGCGGCAGAGTCCAACTTGAGATCGCCTGGCCACCTGGCCCCGACGCCACCAACCTGCTCGCACAGGCGATCGCAGCAACGTCTGTCGAGTCGACCGTCACCGTCACCGAGAACGTCAGCAGCGGGCCATCGGCCACAACCGGCCCCGGCGATCTCACCGTCAGCGGGGCCGACTACATCGGGGCCTCACCGTTCAACGCCGGCGCCGACGACGTTCATCAACAACCCAACGAAGACGGACTCCAGGTGATCACCTTCGCGGTCACCGGGACGGGCACGTGGCACAAACTGTGGATCGACGAAACCGGCCGAATCCGCCGCGAGACCCTTGTCGACCCTGGGCATCGAATCGACCGGATCCTCAGCTACCCAGACTCCCCGTGACCCGCTGCGGGACCGGGTCAGCGTTCAATCGCATGGCGCGATCTCCCGAGTTGCTCATCCGCTAACCTACTACGTATGTTCGTAGTAGTTCGGGAAGCAGATCAAGCGGAGATGACTCGCGTCGGCTGCATGACGGGTCGACACAGATGAACCTGTGGGGCATCTTCGTCACCGGATTGCTGGCCGGCGGAGCATCATGTGCAGCGGTCCAAGGCGGCCTGCTCGTTGCATCCACCCTGCAACGCTCCGGCGGCGTTGCGATGGAACTTCCTGTGCAGCTGCCGCGATCGGCGGTTCCCGGAAAAGCCCGAACTGCACACCAACGGCGCAACGCTGCGCGCTTACGAGCTCAACACCGTCAGGCGCTGCAGCAAGTCCAGAACGCCTCACCAAGATCGTTGTCCGAACAGGTCGTCCCATTGGCGGGCTTTCTCGGCGGCAAGTTCACATCGCACGTGCTCCTCGGCGCAGGGCTCGGCGCGTTCGGTGCAGCGATGCAACCGTCGTTCCAGGCACGGGCCGTGATGCAGCTGATTGCCGGCGGATTCCTGCTCTTACTCGCTGCGAATCTTCTCGGTGCACCGGGCCTTTCGTGGTTGGTGCCCGCACCACCGGCTCGCCTGCGTCGTCTGGTACGGCGCAGCGCCCGACTGGACGCAGTGTTCGGCCCGGTGCTGCTGGGATTCCTGACGGTGCTGATCCCGTGCGGGGTCACCTTGAGCGTGATGTTCCTCGTCATCGCGTCCGGTTCGCCGTTGTGGGGCGCAGCAGCGATGGCCGTGTTCGTCATTGGCACGTCGCCGCTGTTCGCCGCGATTGGGTTCCTTGTGCGACGCGGCGCGCAACGGCTGCGTCGCCTCGTCGCCATCGGCTCCGGACTCGTTGTGCTCGCATCCGGACTCGTCGCGATCGACACCGGCCTCGTACTTGCCGATGCCCCATTCAGTTTCAGCGACGGCTTGCAGCAACTGTTCGGCCCGGAACCCGAAGTTGCGGCACCGCCCGTTGGCGCCGACGGAATCCAACACCTCGTGGTCAACGTTGGCAACAGCTCGTACTCGCCGTCGCGGCTCACCGCGGTCGCTGAGGTGCCAACCGACCTCACCTTTCGAACCAACGGCAACCGGGGCTGCACCAGCGTCACCGTGATTCCCAGTCTGGGCCTGCAACGGTCCCTGCCCTCCACCGGCGACGACACGATCGACCTCGGCCAGCCGCAGGCTGGCAACCTTCGGTACACATGCGGGATGGGGATGTACAGCGGCTCGATCAACTTCACCACCGAACCACCAAAGGACGTCCCATGACCACGACCGGCACCTACACGTTCGGGATCACAGGAATGCATTGCTCGAGCTGCACCATCTTGATCGACGAAACCGTCGAGGCGCTCCCGGGAGTCACGCAGGCCATGACTCACCTTCGTCGGGGCAACTGCGTCGTCGAGCTTGATCCCGCTCGCATCAACCCCAAGCAGATCGTGAAGGCGATCAAGAAGCTCGGCTACACGGTCACGCTGACGGAATAGCTTCCTCGGTGTGGGGCTTCACATCGTCGGAGAGCGGAGTGGCGTCCGTTCAGCCGCAGTCCAGCGATCACGTGCGCGGGATCGATCCGGAGCCCTTCGATCCAGAAGCGGCCCGACAAGTTACCCGACTGGTACGCCACCATCAGACGCCCCGGCCCCACTCGGACATGATGCACAGGACCAGCCGGTTCAATGTGTGCTAG
>JAYVMH010000063.1:0-4214 GCA_043759015.1 Actinomycetota bacterium | reverse complement strand
GCCGGTCAGGATCAGTTCGCGCGCCAGGTTCAACGGGAACGAGCGCGGCGCGCGGAACAGCCCAGCGCAGGTGGGAACGACGCCGATCGACACCTCGGGCAGCCCGAAGCGGGCGTTCGTCGCCGCCACCACCAGGTCGCAGGCGAGCACGATCTCCAGGCCGCCACCGAGCGCCGGCCCTTCGACGGCGGCGATCAGCGGCTTGCGGCGACGTCGCCGGACGATGCCGTACTCGCCGCCCCGCTCCGTGACGTAGTCGCCGTTCGCCGTCAGGTCGCTGCCCGCCGAGAAGAACGACGTTCCCCCCGTGAGCACACCGGCCCACAAGGAGTCGTCGTCGTCCAGCTCGTTCAGCGCGTCGTCGATCTCGTCGGCCAGCTCGCGGTTCACCGCGTTGCGCTTGTTCTCGCGCTGCAACGTGACGACGAGGACGTGCTCATCGCGTCGGCGCGTGACGAGCTCGGCCATGTCAGTCCTCGTCGGCCGGCGCCGGCGGCACGTGGGGGAACAGCTCGGCGAACGCACCCACCGTGATGCGCCGACGCGTCGTCGCGTCGACATCGGCGAACAGCTCGTGCAACGTCTTCTGCGTATGCCCGAACGTGCCCTCGATGTGCGGGTAGTCGCTGCCCCAACAGACGTTCCGCCAGCCCATCGCCGTCATCGCCGCCACGGCCGAGCGGTCGTGCTGGAACGAGGCGTACACGTTCTCGTAGAGGTACTCGCTCGGCAGCCGGCGCAGCTGCGGACGAACCGCTGAGGCGTGCTGGCGGTAGGCCTCGTCGAGCCGGTCGGCGATGAACGGCCCCCACGTGGCGCCGCCCTCGGAAACCATCGCCCTGAGGCCGGGATGACGGTCGAACACACCGGAGGCGATCATCTTCGTGATCGCACGCTGGCCGCCATAGGTCGTCTCGACGTAGTTGATCAGTGCGCCGCCCGGCCCACGGAAGTAGCCACCGTGGAACGACGCCGCGTCGTGGGCCTCGGTGCCGATGTGGAAGGCGGCGACCATGCCGCACTCCTCCATCGCCACCCACAAGGGCTCCCAGGCCTCGTCGTTCCAGTCGGGCGCGCCGAGGCACGGCGTAACCGAGAGGTAGCCGGCCTTGAAGTCGAGGTCGGCGGCGCGGAGGACCTCGGCCACCGCGTGCTCGGCGGTGAGCAACGGGATCGTGGCGGTGCACACGTACCGAGAGTTGAACCGCTGGAACCCGATGGCCCAGTCGTTCACCGCTCGGCAGCCGGCCGACAGCAGGTCGGGGTCCTGGATCGACGACATCCAGATGCCGATCGACGGGTACACGAGCTCGGCCCAGATGCCCTCCTGGTCGAGGTCGGTCAGCCGCAACGCCTTGTCGTTCGCCCCGGGCGCCCGCTGTTCGACGGTGCGACCGTCCTCGTCGGTCAGCGCGTTGGCGCGCGGCATCCGACGACGGAACTCCTGCCCGTCGACGTGCACCGTCTCGTGGCGGCCGTCCTCGTCCTTCACCGACCGCGGCATGCGGGCCGCGACGGCCGCTGGCAGGCTGCTCGTGAACAGATCGGGCGGCTCGACGAGGTGCGAGTCGCCCGAGTTCGCCCAGTACTTGCTCATCGGTCACCCCGTACGGGCCGGAAGCGAGGCGTCGACATCTCGTCGTTCACGTGCTCGAAGACGATCTCCACCTTGTCGCCGATCTTCACCGTCTCGACGTCGCAGTCGATGATGTTCACGAGCATGCGGGCGCCCGCACCCTGCGTTCCGTCGAGCTCGACCACGCCGGACACGTACGGGCAGATCGGCGCGAGGTCGGGGTGCAGCGGATGGCGGACGATCGTGAAGCTGTAGATCGTCGCCGTACCCGGCAGCTCGACCCACTCGATGCCGCGCTGCTGGCAGTTGAAGCAGTACGCCGAGGGTGGCATCCGGAACGTGCCGCAGTGCGCGCACTTCGCCGCCACCAGGCGGTCGTCCTTCGCGGCGTCCCAGAACGGCTGCGTGAGATGGTCGGCGTGGGTCTCCTTCAGGATCGTGGGGAACACGCCGTGCGTCAGCTCGCCGAAGTCTGTGCTCATGTCGCCGTCTCTCCCGGGGCTGCGCGCCCCGAACCCATCGGTTCCCGGCTCCCTGGCGGTCGCTCGGTAACGGTGCCATTCGCTGCGCTCATGTCGCCCTCCTGAGAAGCGTTCCGGATACGGGGAGGCCCGCCGGGCCGCCGGTGACGAGGGCGATCTCGGCGCCCGCCACCTGGTTGACGGCGGTGCCGCGCAGTTGCTCGACAGCTTCGCGCACATGGGTCATGCCGATGATGTACGCCTCCGACAGGTTGCCGCCGTGGGTGTTCACCGGGATCGTGCCGGTGCCGTAGCGGATGTTGCCGTCCGCCACGAAGGGACCCCCCTCACCGATCGGGGCGAAGCCGTAGTCCTCGAGCTGCATGATCACCATCGGGGAGAAGTGGTCGTACAGCAGGGCGACGTCGACGTCCTTGGCGGTGATCCCGGCCATCTCGTAGATGCGCCTGGCGATCGGCCGGTGACCGGACGAGGCGAACTCGTCGTCGGGGATCTGGAAGTAGCGGAACAGCGCCGGGCCCCACCGCCCCGAGCCGCCATGCGCCGACGCCATGATGAGCACCGGCGGCTGTTTGAGATCCTTGGCCCGATCGGCCGACGTGGTGATGACGGCCACCGAGCCGTCGCTCTCCATCGTGTAGTCGAACAGGCAAAGCGGGTCGTTGATCATGCGGGCGTTGAAGTAGTCGTCGAGCGTGAGCGGCTCGGTTCGCAACGCCGTCTTGCGCTTGATCGCGTTGGCGCGCGTCGAGATGCACACCTCGGCGAAGTGCTCCCGCTTCGTGCCGTACAGGTGCATGTGCCGGGACGTCAGCTGGGCGAAGCTGTGGCCCGGCGAGAGCAGACCGTTGTTCGCCGTGAACGCCGCCGAGGCGGGGATGCCGCTCCCGCCGTACGGGCTCGCGCTGTCGGACATCATGGCGTAGCCGAGCATCCCGTCCACCGCCGAGCCACCGAGCCGCTTGTTCAGCTGCTGGAGCGTCATCAGCGTGACGACCGTCGTAGCCATTCCCCCGTCGATCGCCGCGGCAGCCACGCCGAGCGCACCGGCGCAACCGCCGCCGCCCGACGTCGTCGTCGTGGCCCAACGGATCTCGGGTACACCGAGCTCGGCGCCGACGGCGGCCGGATCGCACGAGCTCGAGTAGATCGAGAAGCCGTCGAGGTCCTTCACGGTGAGCCCGGCGTCGTCGAGGGCGGCGAGGATCGCGGTGCACGCCATCGAGAACTCGGTCTCGGGGTACGACTGCCCGCGCTTGTAGTAGTCGGTGGCACCAACGCCGACGATGGCGGCCTTGTCCTTTATGGTCATGAGCGGTCGACCTCTCCTGTTGCGGTTCCTGTCCCTGCGTGGGCGGGCTCGTCCGGGCGACCATCGCCGACGAGGTAGTCGTCGATCCGCACCTCACCGGTGGCTGGGTCGAGGACGGCGTACGAAAGCCTCTTGCCGTTCGAGCGATCACGGGCCTGCCCGACCGAGCCGGGGTTGACGACGAGCGGGCGCCCGACGCGCTGGACGAGCTGCGCATGGGTGTGCCCGATGACGACGACGTCGGCCTCGACCTCGGCGATGCGCCGGAGCTCGGGTGAGTGGGCGTGCACGTACTGGGTGTGCGGCGCGCACGGGCTGGCGTGGGTCATCAGCAGCCGGGTGCCGGCGAGCATCATCTCGATCGACAGCGGTTGGTCGGCCAGCCACGCCACGAGCCCTTAGTCGACGCCCGGCGCGTTGCGGGCCCGCTCGCCGTGCGGCGACAGCAGCCCGACGTCGTGATTGCCGAGCACGCACCGCGCCCCACGATCTCGCAACATGGCGACGGCCTCGTTGTCGAAGCGGAACTCCTCGACGATGTCACCGGCGCAGAGCAGCTCGACGACGTTGGTCGAGCGCGGTGGCCAGGCCGGCGGCGTTGCCGTGGACGTCCGAGACGATGCCGATCAGCACGGTCGACGCGATCCTTCCCCGATCGCAAGCCGGGCACGGCGCGATCCCGGCGCGAATCGTACCAGCCGCCACCGACCGAACGAAAATAGCATTTTCACGAAGCCTCCTCATCTCGAGGCGCGCCGAAGGCCCGGAGGAACAGGTCCGTGAGGTGGCGGCTGGCGGCTGCCCAGCCGGGCAAAACGTCGCCCGAGAGCTTGGCCATCACGAC
>JAYVMH010000062.1:0-22078 GCA_043759015.1 Actinomycetota bacterium | reverse complement strand
ACGGCGTGTGGTGCTGCGTTGGGATCGCGGGCGAACCCGAGGGTGAGGGCGGCCTCCAGCAAGCTGGCAGCCGACCCTCCTCCTCAGCTGACCGCAGTCATCCTCGGCCGACCAGCATCGCCACACTCACGTCGAGCGAGGTCACCTCACCACCGGTCACATCGAACGGCGTGTGCTCCACGCCATCGTCGGTGAGCAGCGAGTAGTGCCCGGCGACCACCTCGGGGAACACCGCAACCCACGCCTCGACGCTGCCATCGACGCTGCGGAGGTGTACGCCGGTGTGGAAATGCGCAGCGGGGTCGCCGCGCCGGCAGGCCATGAGCTCACCCGACGGGGTGTCGTCGGTCAGGCGGGCGATGACCGCACCGATGTCGCCGCCGATGTCGAGCACCGATGCCGACCCTGGTGCCGCATGTGGATCGCGCCAGGCATGGGTGTGGGTGTGAACATCGCTCATGTGCCGACCGAATATCCGCTGTATGGCGTGCCCATGTACGGGAACTCGCTGAGCAGCACTCTGCCCGGGTTGTTGAACGTGCCGTCCTCGATGGCAGCGGCGGCGCCGTCGGGCACGTACCCGGGGGCCACGAGCGGGTACGTCAGACCAGCCACCGCGCGGAGTTCGATGGTGGTGACATCGTCCACCAGCCGGCGGCCATTTGGAAACCCCGCCGGATCGCCTCCGACCAAACCGAGCCGGTTCGGCGCGCCTGCAGCGGGCGGCACGGCGACGTTCAGACGCAGCAGGTCTGCCTGAGTCGGACCGGTGTAGTTCTGGAACCCAGGTACCACACCGGCGGGAATGCCGGTCATCAGAATCGCCAGCAGGTCGGCCCTGTCGGCGTTGAGTGCGGCGAGCTTCGGGAACACGCCGGGGTACAGCACCGGCAACAGCCGGGCCAGTTCGGGCCGAGCCACGTACTGGGCGAAGGCACTGTCGCCGCTGGGGTCGGTGGCGTTCCACTCATCCTTGCGACCAATCGGAACGATCACCTCGTTGAACAACGGGTTGCCCAGACGCGACACCTGCTCCCACGGACCCATGCTGGTGCGCTGGCCGTTGCGAATGGTCGAACCGCGCTGGCGCGACGCCGAGGCATAGACCCCGATCGTCGCCGTCGGGCTCATCACGTCGGTGGGCACCGAGCCGTCGGACGTGAGCATCGCGATCGGCACCTGGATGACGATGGCGTGCACGTTGGCGTGAGCAAGCGAGTCGACGCCCGTGTCGCTCACACCGGGCAAGGGCAGGACATGCGCACCCTGGAACGGCCGCAAGGTGCCGAGGTCGAAGATCGACCCCAGGTCGACGAAGAATGCGTCGGCGCGCTGGCCGGCGAACACCTTCACGGTCTGCCCGGTGAGCGGGTGGCTCAGCGTGTGCACGGCCGCCGAGGCCAAAGCCTGGTAGTTCGGTGTGGAGCGCGGGCCGACGTTCACCGGTGGCGTTGTCAAGCCCTTTCCCAAGACCGTTCCGCGGTGGTCCGAGCCTTCCGTCTTGGTCACGTGCGTCAGCGTGTAGGTCTGGCGGCGATTCCAGTTCGGGTCGTTCAGCGAACCGATCGGCCCGGTGTTGTAGAGGAAGGTGTTCGGGTTGGTGTTGACGGTCTTGAAGCGCAGCTGGAACACGTGGTTCTCGACGGCGTCGTTGTTGTTGTCAATCTTGATCTCGTAGAGAACGTCGTCGCCGAACTCGTAGAAGTTCGGGCCACCGGCCGGCGACTGGCCGGGCAGGTAGCAGGCGACGAGGGTGACAGTGTCCCCGGGGGTTCTGAAGGCGTAGACGTCGGTGTTGTCTGCCACCGGGTCCTTGGACACGGACGGTGCTTCGCGATGTGATGACATCACACCACCGCCTTGCGTGACGTACGTGCCAACTTGGCGACCAGCGCCTTGTCGGTGAACGTGATCGCCTGCTCACCGATCAGGATCTCCAGGTCGCCCTTCCTGGCGTCGGTCACCGAAAGCATCACCGGGATGTCGAGTGCTTCCAGCTCCTGGGCTGACAACTCAATCGGCGCGGACGCGCTCCCTCTGCCTCCGCTGGCGATGGTGGCCGCTGCTGCTCCTGCGAGCGCAGCTCCACCGCCGATCAGCGATCGTCGTGTAATGGTCATGGCGGACTCCTCCACTGTGAGAGCCGCGAGATCGACTCATCGACCCGTTGTTCGGAGCGGAGCAGCTCTCGGATTGCTCCAGGCGTTGACGACGCTGCTCGGCCATGCCAGCCCGAAGATTCAGCGCGTGCTCGGGCCTTGCGTCGGCTCGTCGGTTTGATCGCGGTGTAGGCGTAGGCGAGGGCGAAGAGGAAGAAGTTGACGAGCACGATCGTTGCGCCGGAGGAGATGTCGAGGTGGTAGCTGAGGTACATGCCCACGAGCCCGGACGCGGCTCCGATCGATGTCGAAATGATCAGCATCCGTTTGAACGAGTTGGTCAACAACCTGGCGACCGTGGGCGGGATCACCAGAGCGGCAGCGATCAGGGTGACGCCGAGGACTTTCATGCTGGCCAGAATCGCGGACGTGAGGAGCAGCATCAACAACGCGTCGATGCGTGCGGTGTTGACACCGGACACGTCGGCGACTTCGGGGTCGAAGGTCGTGAACAACAGCGGTCGGTAGAACGCGACGATCAGAACGGCGACGGCGATCGCGATCGCGACGATGGTCCACATGTCCGTCAGCGAGACTCCGAGCACGCTCCCGAACACGGTGGCCTCGATGCTCTGCTTGACTCGCGAGTAGAGACCGAGAAGCGCGATCCCGAACGCGAAGCTCGCTGTCGTGATCACCCCGATCGCGGCGTCGGCGGCGATCGCCCGTCGGCGAGTGACGCGACCGACCGCAAGCCCGGAGGCGACGCCCCACACGCCGGCACCGACGAAGAAGTTGAGACCGATCGCGGCGCAGATCGCTGCCCCACCGAAGATGGCATGCGACAGGCCGTGGCCGATGTAGCTCATCCCGCGCAGGGTGACGAACACGCCGAGCAGCCCGCACAGGGCGCCGGCGACGGTGCACACCACGAGGGCGTGGCGGAGGAACCCGAACTGCAGCGGTTCGGTGAGTGTGTTCCACATCAGGAGCTGTGCCTCATCGTCGTGGCGTGGCGGCCTTCGATGATCAGGGGCATCCCGGCGTGTTCGAGGACTTCCATCGGTGCGCCATAGGTGCGTTCGAGAATGTCAGGGGTCAACACCTCGTGCGGTGTGCCAACGCCCATCACCGTCGTATTGAGACAGACGAGGTGAGGCAGATGGGCAGCGAGTCCGTTGAGGTCGTGGGTGGTGACCACGATCGAGATGCCGGAGTCGTGGAGCTCGCACAGGAGGTGGAGCATCTCGTGGCGGGTACGCACATCGACACCCGATGTCGGTTCGTCCATCAGCAGCAGTTCCGGGGCACTGAACAGGGCGCGGGCGATGAACACTCGCTGTTGCTGTCCACCCGACAGTTGGCGGATGTGACGGTGGGCGAGGTCGCCGATGCCGAGGCGTTCGAGGACATCGGCAACGGCATGCTTCTCGGCCGAGTTGGTCCACGGCCAGTTCCGCCCGTTTCGAGCCGACATCAGCACGGTCTCAGCGACGGTGACCGGGAAGTTCCAGTTGATCGTCTCCACCTGTGGCACGTAACCGATCGACAAGTTCGGGCGACGGATCACTGTGCCGTGTTGGGGATGAACGAGGCCGAGCAGGAGCCGCAAAACGGTCGTCTTCCCGGACCCCGATGGCCCGACGATGCCGGTGAACGTGCCAGGGCGGATCGTCAACGAGACGTCGTCGAGGACCGGCTTTCCCTGCCCATAGGTGCACGTGACCTGATCGAGCCGAACCAGCGGATCGATCGACTCCACCAGCACCGAACCACCCAGCCGCGGGACAGTTCTCATTGCGGGTAGTCCGCATCATCGGGCACGACATCGCCGGCGTCGAACGCCTTCAGCTTGGTCGGGTCACCGCCAAGGTTCTCGACCATCGTCGCGAAATCGAACTTCATCAAACCGAGATACGAATGATCCGGGCTGCCAGGAGCGTCCGGCAGATCGTCGTCGCGGAGCTTGTCGACGTACTTCGCGCCGGTCTCCTGGGCGAGTTGTTCGAGCACTGGGCTCGGGAACACCTCCGAACCGAAGATCGCCGGAACCCTTTCGGACTTGATCTGCTTGACAAGGGCGGCCACTTCCTTGGGAGTGGGGTCCTCGAAGCTCGAGACTTGGATCGCGCCGATGATCTTCCAGCCGTAATGCGACGAGAAATATGCGTACGCGTCGTGATAAGTGAGCAGCTCACGGTTCTTCGCCGGCATCCCCGCGGTCGCCACGGTCATCAACTGATCGAGCCGATCCACCTTCGCCGAGAACCTCGAAGAGTTGCCCATGTAGTACGCCGCGTTCGCCGGATCGGCTTTCGACATCGCCGACGCGGCGATCGCCGCGTAGCACTTGGCCATCGGCGGGTTGGTCCACAGGTGCGGATTCGGTTTGCCGCCGCCTTTGGGGAACGAGAAGTCGTAGATGTACTCGTCAGGGCTGATCGTCAACGTTCCCAACTCGACGACCTCGCCACCTCTCGGGATGTTCTTGTAGGCGATGTCCTTCGTCGGGTCCTCCAACTTGAGGCCGTTCACGAACACGATGTCCGCCTTCGACACCAACGCCGCCACGCTCGGCTTGGGCTCATAGGTGTGCGAGTCCTCACCCTCCGGGATGATCCCGTGCACATCGGCCTTGTCGCCGGCAATGTTCGCGACGATCGACGTGATCGGCGCGACCGTCGTCACGACCTGCAACTTCGCTCCCCCCAACGGCCCAGACGCCACAGCCCCAGCCGACCGAGCAGCCGCCGGGCACGAGAACTTCGCGACCAACGCCTGCGCCGCGGTGCTGTCGTCCTTGCTGGCAGCGGTGCTGCTCCGACACCCAGCGAGCAGACCGCACAACGAAACGACGGCCGCCGCCACTGACATCGACCTGCGAGAACGCATGCACACCCCCCACCGGGTTGAGCGGAGGTCTCCGCTGCTGCAACAAGGTTGCAGTACGTACAGTTCGGAGCGGACCCAGACCCGGATCGGAGGAACTGGGAAAGCTCGCGGATCCCGGGGCGGCACGCGCACCTCACCGCCCGAAGGGATCAGTGAGACCGGGCTTGCTCGATGAGACTGGTCAGGAGACGGCCGACGGCAGCCGGGTTGACGGCCACATCGAGATGTTGGCCGTCCATCGATCTGTCGGCCAGTTGCAGGCCTCGGCACGCGCCGAGTCGTCGTCGTAGGCCGGGCTGAGCTGCAAGAAGCAACACGCGCGACGCGTCTTCCAAGCCGATGGCAACGGAACCGGATCGACATAGAACGAGCGCGGCACACGTGGCGTGTCGGCGGCGATGCGGCAGCGCAGACCTGCATCAGCGATCAGCCGGACATCACGACATCGATCGGCAGAGCCTGGCGTATCTCGCCCATCGGGATCGGGCGTGGGACTTGACAATTGGCTACCGACGTTCGATACTACGAATGATGTTAGTTAAACCTATCAGAGACCGTCGTGCCGAACGTCATGAGGCGACGAGAGCCGAGATCCTCGAGGCAGCATGGGAGCAGGTGCGGGCGAGTGGCCTCGCGGCCTTGTCGCTGCGCGATCTGGCACGCACGATCGGGATGCAGCCGCCGTCGCTGTACAGCTACTTCGACTCGAAGAACGCCATCTACGACGCCATGTACGCGCAAAGCGCGCAGCAGTTCGTCGACGAGCAGAAGTCCTCGATGCCAACACTGGATGACCCGCTCGAGGCCCTCAAGGCCGTGGTGCACTTCTTCGTCGAGTTCTGCGCAGCAGACTTCGCGCGCTACCAACTGCTGTTCCAGCGCACGATCCCCGGGTTCGAGCCATCACCCGAGTCGTTCAGGATCTCCGAGGAAAACCTTGCAGAACTCAGCGAGCTGCTCGCACAGTGCGGCGTGGGCGATCCCAAGACGCTCGACCTGTTCACGGCGCTCGGTACCGGTCTGGCCGACCAGCAGCTGTCGAACGATCCGGGCGGCGATCGCTGGATCCGGCTGATCGACGACGCCGTCGAGATGTTCTACGAACACATCACCAACAGGGCAACGCAGCCCGGAAAGGGAAGGCGAACGAGATGATCACCACAACGCGCGTCGAGATGATCCCGCCGATCACGCGGGCAGAGGTCGAGGGGTTGGCGAGAACGGAGTACGAGCGGGTCGCTGAACAGCTCCGATCGCTCGCCCCGGACGACTGGTCGAAACCCACCGACTGCTCGCTCTGGGACGTGAGGGCGATGTCCGGTCACACCACTGGGATGCTGTCGACCTTCACGGGCTACAGGACCCTCATTCGCAAGATGAGTGCTGCGACGAAGGCTGCGAAACGGTCGGGCGGGCCGATGATCGACGCCCTGACAGCGAAGCAGGTCGCCGACCATGCCGACCTGTCGACATCGGAGCTCATCGGCAAGGTCGAGGACCTCGGCCCGGGCGCCGCCCGATGGCGCTCGACGAGGTCGGTGCTGTTCCGCAGGATGCCGATGAAGCAAGAGGTCGCCGGCAAGCAGGAGTCGTGGCGCATGGCGTACCTGCTCGACATCATCCTCACCCGCGACCCGTGGATGCATCGCGTCGACATCGCTCGCGCCACCGGTCGCGAGATCCAGCTCACGCCAGCGCACGACGGGCGAATCATCGCCGACGTCGTTGCCGAGTGGGCCCGCCGTCACCGCACGCCGTTCACCCTCACGCTCACCGGACCCGCCGGAGGCGAGTACGTCGCCGGCGACAACGGTGAGCACATCACGATCGACGCGGTCGAGTTCTGTCGCACGCTCTCGGGCCGGTCGACGGGCACCGGTCTGCTCACCGAGGAGGTTCCATTCTGATGGAGCCGCGGCGCCGATAGCGGAGCCACGGGCTCGACTGGACACGGACGTCCGGATGCGGGTCAATGATGGTGCCGACTCCACTGAGGCGGACCCATGGCGATCATCGCTGAGGCTCGTCGCCCTGTCGCGATGTTGCTGCTCGTTGCCTGCGGCTCGAGCGCGACGACATCCGCCACTCCCACCGCGTCCACGGGAGGCCCGGGCTCCTCCACGGGCACCGCTCCCCCCACATCGCAGAGGCCGTCGACGACCAGCGCAACCTCGCGCACGTCGGTGCCCGAGCCGCCGGACCAGATCGCTGTCTGGCCGGCCACCGACACAGTCTTCGGAACTCCTCAGGCCGCCGCAGCCGACTTCGTCCAGCAGGTGATCGGCCGCGGCGTGGTGCTCGGAGACTTCACTGGGAACGACCAACGCAGCGGTGAGATCCCCGTCTTCGCGAGCGACGAACACGGCGCGAGGATCGGCAACCGAAGAGCACCTTGCTGATGCGCAAGATGGGTGCAAGTGACGGGTGGTTCGTCGTCACAGCCACGAGCTCCTTCGCCACCGTCACTTCACCGGCCGACGGGGCCACCGTGCTCGCCGGGTCGGTGACTTCTCTGCGGTGCCGGTCTTGATCGGGCAATCAACGGTCGGCGGTTCCTCCGTCACGGGTCCGTTCACCCTGTCGTCGGCGATCAAGAGCGGTGCGCGATCAGGCGCGCGGTCCGGACGCCGCTCTCACTCGTCAAACGCCTATCGTGGCCACATGACCCAGATACCCGCCACCATGCGCCAGCTCAGGTCGCTGGTCCATCCCGACGGCACCCTCGAGCTGTCCATCGCCGAGGTCGCGACGCCCACACCGGCCGACCACGAGGTGCTCGTCCACATCGAAGTCGCACCGGTCAACCCGAGCGACCTCGGCCTCCTCCTGGCGATGGGCGACCCCACCAAGGCCACCTCCAGCGGCACACCCGACCGTCCGGTCGTCACCATGCCGATCCCGCCGCAGGTGATGCCCGGGCTGCAATCACGCGTCGGCGAATCCATGCCGGTCGGCAACGAAGGGTGTGGCCTGGTGGTGGCCGCCGGCTCCTCGCCCGACGCCCAGGCGCTGCTCGGCAAGCGTGTCGCCATGGCGGGCGGCGCCACCTACGCCGAATATCGCAACGTCGCAAGCATGATGTGCATGGTGCTCCCCGATGGCATCGACCCGGCGCAAGGTGCATCGTGCTTCGTCAACCCGCTCACCGCGCTCGGCATGGTGGAGACGATGCGCATGGAGGGCCACAGCGGCCTCGTCCACACCGCCGCCGCATCGAACCTCGGCCAGATGTTGAACCGCATCTGCCTCGCCGAGGGTGTGCCGCTGGTGAACGTCGTGCGCCGACCCGAGCAGGTGTCGCTCCTGCGCGGACAAGACGCGGAGAACGTGTGCGACTCGTCGACACCGACGTTCATCGACGATCTCATCGCTGCCCTCGTGGCCACCGGCGCAACACTTGCCTTCGACGCCACCGGCGGCGGTCTGTTGGCCGGGCAGATCCTGTCGTGCATGGAGGTCGCCATCAACACGACCGCAACGACGTACAACCGGTACGGCAGCGACGTCCACAAGCAGGTGTACATCTACGGCGGGCTGGATCGCCGCCCCACCGAGCTCACCCGCACGTTCGGGATGGCATGGGGGATCGGCGGCTGGTTGCTCACCCCGTTCCTCGGCAAGGTCGGCATCGACGGCTTGATCCGACTCCGCCAACGAGTCACGGACGAACTGACCACCACGTTCGCCAGTCACTACACCGACGAGCTCTCCCTCGCGGGAGCGCTCGATCCGGCGAACATCGTCCGCTACGCGCGCCAAGCGACCGGGGAGAAGTACCTCATCCGCCCCTAATCAGGGCCATTCCGGTTGCGGTTTCCGAGACGAAATCGCCCCAGCAGGGGTTTTGGAATGATCCAGCCCCAGAAGATCCGCTGTCCCGCCGCACGGCTCGGACGACACGGCTCGGACGACACAGGTCAGGCGGTACGTCGGCCGGTGAGCTCGGGGATCCAGCGGGCGTAGTCGTGGAACTCGGCGAGCAGGCGCTGCCGGGTCGGCTCGTCGACGAATGCGACCCGGAGGGCGTGGATCGTGCACGCCCAGATCTCGGGCAGGGTGATGCCCAGCTCGCGCACGCATGACTCCAGCTCCTCGGAGAGCGTGATGTCGGAGACGGTGACGTCGTCGGTGTTGATGGTGACAGGCACACCCGCGCGGAGCAACGTTGGCAACGGATGTTCGGCGAACGAAGCGACCGTGCCGGCCTGCACGTTGCTCGTCGGGCACAGGTCGAGCGTGATCCCCCGACCGATGAGCTCGTCCATCACCGCCCGGCTCGCCACCGACCACGGGCCGTGCGAGATGCGATCCGGGTTCAGCGTCAGCGCTCGCTCCACCAGGCTGCCGTCGTCGACCAGTTCGCCGGCATGCACCGTCAGCCCCAGCCCGCCTGCGCGTGCGACCTCGAACGCCGCGGCATGCACGGTGGGGTCGGGGTTGCGAGCCTCGTAGCCGGCGAGGTCGAAGCCGGTGACGCCTCGGTCGCGGAACGCAACCGCGGCGCGCGCCACCTCGACGTTCTCCTCCGGCGAGGCCGCTCGCCCCGCCACCACGCACAGACGCGCCTCCACACCGCATCGACGAGCGGCGGACTCCGCACCGGTGGCCACGGCGTCGATCACCTCGTGCAACGTCAGCCCCTGCTGGAGGTGGAACCCGGGCGCCCACTTCAGCTCCATGAACCGCACGTGGTCGGCTGCCTTGTCCTCCACCAGCTCCGCGGTCACCCGCTCCAACGAGTCGCGGTACTGCATGATCGCGATCGGCAGATCGAACGAGCGCAACAGGTCCTCCTGCGACCCGGGGTGCGCGGGCGCGACCAACGCGTCGAACATTCCGTCCCACGTCGTCGGCGCCTCGATGCCATGGCGACGACACAGCTCGATCGCCGTGTTCGGCCGCAACGACCCATCGAGGTGCAGGTGCAACTCCGCCTTCGGCATCGACTGCAGGAGACGGCGAACGGTGCTGGGGGGCTCGGCCACGTCGGCAGTCTGTCAGGCCCCCGGCTGCGGTTTCCTCCCCCGTAACCGTCAAGAGGCGCATCTCACCTGCCGATGACCTTGACATGTCGTCGGTGAACACCTTCGAGCGACCACCTCGGTCACCGCGCATCCAATCCCTACCCGACCCATACGGGACCCACGCGGGCACCACCACACTCGTTCCCGATGCGTTCGCGCCCACCCTCGCCCCGCCGCCGAAGACGCAGACCGTCGCCCGCATCGGTCCCCTCACTTCCCCCGTGGTTCCCAGTCGTCCACGCGGTGGGGCACCCTCCGTCGCGGTCGTGCCGGCGCCGGCGCCGCCGCCCGGGCCCCAGCGGCGACGGTCGACGTTGCCGACTCGCGTCCTGGCGGGCATCCTCCTCATGGCTGTCGCGGTCGGCGCAGTGTTCGTCCACCAGCGGATGAGGACGAGCGGGCCGGCCCACCCCGCGAAGTGGGACGCCGAGATCGCGCCGATCGTGTCGTTCGTGGAGGACGCACGCGGGCTGCGGTTCAAGCACCCCGTGTACCTCGACCTCATCGCGGCCGACGAATACGCCTCGCGCATGGGGCAGCAGGCGACACCCAACGACGCCGGCGCGACGGCACGGGCCAAGGACCGCAGCGACATCGTGGACGCGTTCGGCTTCGCGGTCGGGTACGAAGGGTCCGCCGACATCGACCAATCCGCCGACAGCACACGGGGCACCTACTCGCCGACCACCGACCGGATCAGCCTGCGCGGCACGGAACTGACGCCAGGTCTGCGCGCCGTGCTCGCCCACGAGCTGACGCACGCCCTGCAGGCCCAGCACTTCGACATGCGACTCGGAGGCCCCGACGACTTCACCAAGCGCAGCATCGCCGAAGCAGACGCGATGAGGGTCGAGCAGGCGTACCTGGATTCGCTCGACCCTGCCGAGCGGAGCGCCGCCACGTCGGAGAACGGCTTCGACAGCACAGAAGCAGCGCAGCTCGCGCGCGTGCCCTGGCCGATGATCGAGTTCCGCTTCGCCCCGTACTGGCTGGGCCCGACGCTCGTGCAAGGGGCCGTGCAGCGCGGTGGGAACGCTGCCGTGGACGCACTCCTGCGGGAATTGCCGAGCGAGAACGAACTGATCAGCCCATGGCGCCGCCCTGGCGCAGCAGCACTCGCGAACGACACCGCCGCACCGCCGGCGCCGGCGGTGCCCGAAGGTGCGATGGTCGTCCAACCCAGTTCGCCGATCGCCATGATCCAGGCGCTCGTGATGTTGGATGCGTGGCTGCCCTGGGCGATGGCGCGAGGTGCGCTCGACCACTGGTCGACTGGTTCGTACACCGCCTATCGGCGGGCAGCCGACAACACGTTGTGCCTCAGTGTGGTGACGGCCTTCGACAGCGCCCCCGATGGGTTCGCGACGGCGGTCGGGTGGTGGGCGATCGCCTCCGGCTCGACGGCGACGCCGGTGATCGACGGCCACACGGTGACGTTCCAGGCGTGCGCCCGCGGTGCCGCCGCAACCAATCCCCCATTTCCGGCGATCGGGCCGAGCACCGAAATCATCCTCGAGGACTCAGCCGTGAAGACCAGCGGCGCGACCGACCTCCCAACCGCCGCGCCGGCCTTGTGCGTGATCCGCGCCGTCATCGACAACGCCGTCGCGGCACCCCTGCTCCCGCGAGCCACACTGACACCGCTGGAGCAGGCCGTCGTCGACCAAGCGCGCGCATCCGCCCGGCAGACCTGCGGCACGTGAACGTGTCACAGTGCACGCTGTGGACCTCACGACACTCGGTGCCGCCGACCTCTCCGATGCCATTCACGCTCGGCAGGCGTCCTGCCGAGAGGTGATGACGGCGTACCTCGATCGAATCGACGCCCGGAACCCAGCGGTCAACGCGATCGTCAGCCGGCGTGATCGCGACGTGCTGATGGCCGAGGCAGCCCAGTGCGACGAGGAGATCGTCCACGAGCTCTCTCGGGGCTGGATGCACGGCGTTCCGCAGGCGATCAAGGACCTCGCCGAAACCCGCGGCTTGCGCACCACCTCCGGCTCACCCCTGTTCGAGCACTACGTCCCCGACTTCGACGCACTGATGGTCGCTCGCATGAGAGCAGCCGGCTGTCTCGTCGTCGGCAAGACGAACGTCCCCGAGTTCGGCAAGGGCTCGCACACGTTCAACGAGGTGTTCGGACCGACACGAAACCCGTACGACCTGTCCCGTTCGGCCGGTGGCAGCAGCGGCGGCGCGGCGGTGGCCCTGGCCACCCGCATGCTGCCGGTGGCCGACGGCAGCGACTACATGGGGTCGCTGCGCAACCCAGCCGGTTGGAACAACGTGTTCGGGTTCCGACCCAGCCAGGGGCGCGTGCCCAGCCACCCCGAGCGCGACCAGTACTTCGCGCAGCTGGGCACCGAGGGTCCGATGGGTCGCAGCGTCGTCGACGTCGCGATGCTGCTCGGCACGCAGGCCGGCTTCGACCCACGGGTCCCGCTGAGCCTGTGCGGCGGGTTGCCCGAGTTCGCGACCACAACGAGCACGCGCGAGACACTCGACGCGGACATCGACGGCACGCGCATCGGCTGGCTCGCCGACCTGGACGGCCACCTGGCGATGGAGCGGGGCATCCTCGAATGCTGCACGGACGGACTGCACCGGCTGGCGGCATTGGGGTGCACGATCGAACCGGCGACGATCCCGTTCCCGCTCGACGAGCTGTGGGAGGCATGGTTGGTGTGGCGTCACATGGCGGTCGCCGCCGGGATCGGCGCGACGGTCAATGACGACGAGCGTCGCGCGCTCGTGAAGCCGGAGGTGCTCTGGGAGATCGACCAGGGCCTGGCATTGACGGTGTCGCAGATCAACGCCGCGGCGGCCACGCGCACGCGCTACAACGAGGCGATCCTCTCGCTGTTCTCCCGATTCGACCTGCTCGCCATCCCCACCGCCCAGGTGTGGCCTTTTCCCGTCGGACAACGCTGGCCGAAGTCGATCGGCGACCGGCAGATGGACACCTACCACCGCTGGATGGAGGTCACCGCGTACGCAACGTTCGCCGGTCTGCCGGCCATCAGCGTGCCGGTCGGGTTCGACGACCGCGGGCTACCGATGGGCATGCAGCTCATCGGACCCCCACGCGACGACGTCGCCGTGCTGATCGCCGCCCACGCCTACGAGGCGACCATCGGCCACTTGGCGATCGGGCAGTCCTGACCGCCGTACGATCGGCGCGAACAACACGAACAACACGAACAACACGAACGACACGAACGGGGGGACCGATGGCGACCGAGCAACTCACCCACACCGGTGAAGCCACCGAACTGCTGCGCACGCTCATCCGCAACGCGTGCGTGAACGACGGCACGCCGGATTCGGGTGGCGAGCGCCGCAACGCCGACACGCTGCAGACGTACCTCGAGGGCGCCGGCCTCGAGGTCGAGCAGTTCACACCACGGAGCGATCGCACCTCGATCGTCGCCCGGATCGAAGGCCGAGACCCCTCCGCACCGAAGCTGTGCCTCATGGGGCACACCGACGTCGTGCCGGTCAGCCCCGCCGGATGGAGCCGGGACCCGTTCGGTGGCGAGGTGATCGACGGTGAGATCTGGGGCCGCGGCGCGGTCGACATGCTGAACATCACCGCCTCGATGGCGGTCGCGTTCAGAGAGCTCGCCCACACCGGCTTCCGACCGAAGGGCGACATCATCTACTTCGGGGTCGCCGACGAGGAGGCCGGCGGCGTGTTCGGTGCCAAGTGGATGGTCGACCACCACTGGGATGCGATCGCCTGCGACTACGTGCTCACCGAGATGGGTGGCTGGTCGCACCAGGGCGGCCGCAAGGTCGGCATCAGCGTCGGCGAGAAGGGCATCGCGTGGCGTCGGCTGACGGTGAAGGGCACTCCCGGCCACGGTTCGATGCCCTACGGCGCCGACAACGCCGTGCTGAAGGCCGCCGAGGTCGTCAAGCGGCTCGGCGAGTACCGACCGGCCGCCAAGCTCGACGAGATGTGGGCCGCACGTGTGATGGCCACCAGCCTTGCGGACGACGTGAAGGCCGGGCTGCTGGACCCGAATCGACTCGAGGCCACGCTGGCGATGCTGCCCGTCCCGACCGCCAAGCTGCTCCATGCGTGCACCCACACCACCATCTCGCCCAACGTCGTGCACGGCGGGGTGAAGACGAACGTGATCCCGGATTCGGTCGAGATCGACGTGGACATCCGCACGCTGCCGGGCGAGGACAGCGACCGCGTCACGCAGTACCTGCGCGAAGCGCTCGGCGACCTGCTCGACGACATCGACGTGTCCGCACTGTTCAACGACCAATCGTCGATCTCCCCGATGCACAACGAGCTGTGGAACATCCTCCAACGGCGCACACAGGTCGTCTACCCGAACGCCGAGCTGCTGCCGGAGCTGATCGTCGGCGGCACCGACAGCCGGTTCTTCCGTCAGAAGGGCGCCGTCGCCTACGGAACGGGCCTGTTCGGGCCGAGCGTCAGCTTCGAGCAGTTCGTCAGCCGCTTCCACGGCCACGACGAGCGAGTGGACGTCGAGAGCCTCGGGATGAGCACCGACTACTGGCTCGGGATCTGTCACGACCTGTCCGCCTGACCGCGTTCGAACGCGCGGAGCCCTCCGCCACATGTGAAGCTGTGCGCAGTGGTCGACGCGATGAACGAGGAACACTGGTTGCTGGAGGTCGTCGAGGCAATGCCCGACGGCGTCGTCATCGTCGACCATCAGGGCGCGATGCTGCTGGTCAACCGTGAATCGGAGCGACTGCTCGGTTACTCGAGGGAAGAGATGCTCGGCAAGGGGGTCGAGATGCTCCTGCCCGACGACATCCGATCCGCGCACGACGAGCACCGCGCCAAGTTCGCGGTCAACCCCCATCGGCGGTCGATGGGGGCGGGCCTGGACCTCGCCGCCCGACGCAAGGACGGCAGCGTGTTCCCCGTGGAAATCTCCCTCGCGCCGGCGGAGCTGGCGGGCGAGCACGTCGTCATCGCCACCATTCGCGACGTCTCGGCCAACCGTCAGGCCGACGCCGACCTTGCGGCAGCCCGCCAACGGGTGCTGCTCGCCGAGGACCACGAGCGCATCGCCCGCGATCTTCACGACACGGTCATCCAACGGCTGTTCGCGTCGGGCCTCTCGCTGCAGAGCGTGCTGCCCACCGTGCCCGAGACCGCGAAGGTGAAGATCGAACGGATCATCGACGACCAGGACGACGCGATCCGCGAGCTCCGCACCGCGATCTTCGGCCTGGCCAGCAAGCGCAGCGCCGGTCGCACCGTGCGCGTCGTCGTCAACGACCTCGTCGACGAATCGGCCCGCGTGCTCGGCTTTCGTCCCACCCTTCACTTCAGCGGCGTGCTCGACACCATCGACGAGCCGAGGACCGCGGAGGTGGCAGCCGTCGTGCGCGAGGCACTGAGCAACGTCGCCCGCCACGCGCGGGCGCGCAAGGTGGAGGTTACCCTGCGCCACTCGGGTCAGGAGCTGGCCCTGATGGTCAGCGACGACGGGGAAGGCATTCCCGGTAGCCATCGCTTGGGCAGCGGCCTGCTGAACATGCACGATCGCGCCCATCGCATGGGCGGCAGTTGCACGGTGACGTCAGGCGAGAAGACCGGCACGATCGTGCGCTGGCAGATCCCGGTCGTCGACTGAACGGCACGACTGAACGGCACGACTGAACGACGGCTGAACGGCACGACTGAACGACGGCTGGCGGACGTCAGTTCTGGTTGCTCGGCCGAGCGGCGCCGGCCTTGACGGCGAACACCGCAGCCTCGGTGCGCCGGCTCATGCCCAGCTTCATCAGCATGTTGGACACGTAGTTCTTGACGGTCTTCTCGGCGAGGTGCAACTCCGTGCCGATCTGGCGGTTCGTCGCACCCTCCGCGATCAGGTCGAGGATCTTGCGCTCCTGCGGAGTGAGCTTCGCCAGCCGCTCGTCCTCCTCCGACGGGTGGCGCAGCCGGTGCAGCACCTTGCTGGTGACGGTGGGATCGAGCAGCGACTCTCCGCGTGCCACGCGGCGGATTGCCGCAACGAGATCGTTGCCACGGATCTGCTTCAGCACGTAGCCGGAGGCGCCAGCCATGATCGCTTCGAACAGCGCATCGTCGTCGCTGAACGAGGTGAGCATCAGGCACGCGAGCCCGGGGATCTGGCTGCGCACCTCACGACACACCTCGACGCCACTGCCGTCGGGCAGACGCACGTCCAGCACCGCGACGTCAGGACGAACGGCGGGGATGCGCTGGATCGCCTCGGCGGCGGTCGATGCTTCGCCGACCACCGAGATCCCTGGTTCGGCCTCGATGAGCTCGCGAACGCCGCGACGGACGATCTCGTGGTCGTCGAGGAGGAAGACGGTGATGGGTTTCGGGGACTCATCCATGCGGCACACAGTTTCACAGCGCACCGATCGCTGTCAGGGACCTTGGTCACATTGTCACAAGGTCACAACCTTGCGGGCAGCAATAGAATGACCCACGTGCTGCAATCCCAACCTCCCGCTCTGCTCCCCCAGGCCAACGACACGTGCTGGTGCGGCAGCGGCCGAAAGTACAAACGGTGTCACAAACCCCTCGACGGTCGGGTCCTGCAGGGCGAGATCAGCCCGATGCGGGCGGTGCCGGAACACATCCAGCGCCCGCCCTACGCGGCCACCGGCGAAGCCCCTCGCTGGGCGGAGTCCAGGGTGAAGACGCCCGAGATCATCGAACGCATGCGCCACGCGTGCACGATGGCGTCCGACGTGCTGCGCCTGGCCGGCGAGATGGTGCGCCCCGGCATCACCACCGACGAGATCGACGTCTTCGTCCACGAACTGACGATCGAACGGGGTGCCTACCCGAGCCCCCTCAACTACCACGGGTATCCCAAGAGCGTGTGCACCAGCGTCAACGAGATCATCTGCCACGGCATCCCCGACAGCCGGGTGCTGCAGGACGGCGACATCGTGAACCTCGACGTCACGTGCTACGTCGGCGGCGTGCACGGCGACACCAACGCGACGTTCTTCGTCGGCGATGTCGACCCCGTCAGCCGCAACCTCGTGCACGTCACCGAGGAGTGCATGTGGCACGGCATCGAGGCCGTGAAACCTGGCCGCCCTCTCAGCGACGTGGGCCGGGCGATCGAGAACCATGCCAAGCAGCACCACCTCGGCGTGGTGCGGGCCTTCATCGGCCACGGCATCGGCGAGCAGTTCCACACCGACATCCAGGTGCTGCACTACTACGACGAGCGCGCCAACATGATCATGCGCCCGGGCATGACGTTCACGGTCGAGCCGATGATCACCATCGGCACCTGGCAGCACCGCATGGTGTTCGACGACAACTGGACCGCCGCCACCGCCGACGGCAAGCGCACCGCCCAGTTCGAGCACACCCTGCTCGTCACCGACGACGGGGTCGACGTCCTCACCGCCCCCGGCTCGGTCAGCCCCGCAGCACCCTGGCACCGGTAACCACTCTCGACCGGCGGACTCTCGTATCGGTTCTCACACCCTTTCTTCTCCGTTCATGTCATGGCGCTACCGACGGATCCTCAGTTGTCGGCAATGACATGAACGAGGGTTTTCTTGTCGGGGATCGGTGCGGGGCGCGTGGCAGCATGCGGGGGTGGGGATTCTGCGGGACGATCTCGAACGGCGGATCGTCTCGCTCGCTCTCCCTGCGCTCGGCACGTTGGCGGTCGAGCCGGTCTACGTGCTCGTGGACACGGCGATCGTCGGCAGGCTGGGCACGCCACAACTCGCCGGCATGGCGATCGCCAGCATCGTGCTGCTCAACGTGGTGGCCGTGCTCTCGTTCCTCGAATACGTCACGCCCGACATCGCCTTCGCGGTCGGGGCCGGACGACCGCAGGACGCTCGCCACACCGCGACCCACGGGGTGTGGCTCTCGTGCTTCATCGGGTTGCCGGCCGCCGGGCTCCTCATCGCCGTTGCCCGACCCCTCTGCTGGTTGATCGGCGGCCGTGGCGATGTGCTGCACCACGCCACCACATACCTCTCGATCTCTGCCGCCGGACTGCCGTTCATCCTCCTCGCCTTCCTCGGCCACGGCGTGCTGCGCGGCCACAACGACCTGCGCACCCCACTCAAGATCGTGGTCGTCGCCAACGTGGCGAACCTGATCATCGAGATCATCGCGGTGTACGGCATGCACCTCGGGGTCGCCGGTTCGGCGGGAAGCACGGTCGTCGTCCAGATGTGCGCGGCGGGCGCGTTCCTCTGGTCGATGCGCGAGCACCTGGCGGCGGCACGGCCCGAGTGGCGCCACTATCGCCCGTTGCTCGTCAACGGCGCCCACATGGCCGTGAGGTCGGTCGCGATGTACTCCGTGTGGAACGCATCGACCGTGATCGCCGCCCACCTCGACGCTCCGACGCTGGCGGCCAACCAGGTGGTGACCCAGCTGTTCATGTTCCTGGCCCTGATGCTCGACGCGCTGGCGGTGCCGTTGCACTCGCTCGTCGCCGGTGAGCTCGGCGCCGGGCGCAACGACGAGGCCGCGCGCATCGGGCGGATCAGTGTTCGCCTCTCGCTGTGGGCCGCGCTCGGGCTCGCCGCGGTGCTGGCCGCACTCGCGCCGGTCCTGCCCCGTCTGTTCACGAACGACCCCGACGTGCGATCGCGCCTCGTCGCAACTCTTGTCGTGCTTGCCGTGATGCAGTTCCCCGGCGCCATCGCCTTCGCGCTCGACGGCGCGCTCATCGGCGCACACGACATGGCGTGGCTGGGCAAGCAGGCGATCCGCAACATCGTCGCCTTCGCACCGCTCGCCATCGCCACCGTCATCTGGCCCCGGCTGGGCCTTGCCGGTCTGTGGGGCGCGCAGGTCTGCTGGATGCTGATGCGCGCCACCGTCAACTGGCGCCGCTGGCACCTGCTGGCTGCTCGGGGCTTCCCTCAAGCAGAGGAATCGATGCCAGCAGCCGCGGGTTGAGCCGCACCGACGTCGGCGAGAGGCCACTGCCCGCAGCATGGTTGCGCACCCAGTCGTTCGCCGCACGCGAGCCCAACACGCGCAGCACCCGCTCGGCGTGCGACGTGACGCACGTGATCACCGGGACTCCGGGCAGCCACTCTCCGGCCACATCGTGCACGGCCTCGATCGTCGACGTCTGGTTCGCGACCAGGATCTTCGGCACCAGTCGCTGAGCGGCCCAACGTTGCAGGGCCGGAGACAGGCGATCGAGCGCGACCCTCGGCGCGGCGAACCGCTGCTTGGCGAACCGCACCGGGCGTGAACCCCAATGGCAGACACCGGGATCGATGAGACCGGACGTCACGAGCGGCGGACCGTGCACGTCGTCGCCCACCGCGCCGACGAGCCCGTAGTACTGGTCGCGGAAGTCGGACGTGAACGACGCGATGTCACCGAGCACCGGGCCGTCGTGGTCGGCGACCGAATCTCCCGTCAGGAGCGAAGCCCACGATCGTGGCATCGGCATCGGCGCGATCGGTTCGAAGGCGTCGCCGAACGACCGCCGCACGGGCAGCGGCGCGCCCCCGACCTCCCACACACCCGCCCAGACGCGAACGCTCGCGTCGAACACGTTCGACGTGGTCCACCACATCCAGCGCAGCGCCGCGACGCGGTCGACCTCGGCACGGATGGCCGCCGCGTCGCGAGCCGCGAGCAGCGACTGGGGCAGCACCAGACCGATGCGTCCTCCCGGGCGGACGAGTTGCATCGCCAAGGCGAGGAACTCCGCCGCCGCATCGGCGTACGGCCCTCCACCGAACCGCGACCGACCGCCGCGCGACGTCAGCGACGACAACTGGTTCAGAAACGGTGGGTTGCCGACGATCACGTCGAACTGCTCGCCACCCCAGTCGCGTTGCAGCGCATCGTCGCGGATGTACTCGGTGGAGGTCTCGGTGTCGGCGACGATGTCGACACCTACCTGATGCGCCAGCCCGGTTGCCCGCAAGAATCGCCCGTCGCCGCACGCGGGATCGAGCACTGAGACGGCGCCGGGGAACACCGCCTCGCGCGCCACTGCCTCCACCAGCGCGAGCGGCGTGTACCAAGCGCCCAACTGCTTGCGACGCGCGTCGCGCGATGCCGGTTCACGTTGGGAGTCACTCACGTCGCCAGCGTAGGGTTTGCCATCGTGACCGCAACGGAACCCAAGAGCGGCGCCGACCGCTACCTCAACTTCGATCGCCAGGAGTGGGCCGAGCTGCGCGCCGCCACCCCGCTGACGATGCGGCAGGACGACCTCGAGCAGTTGCGCGGCATCAACGAACGCATCGACCTCGAAGAGGTGGCGGAGATCTACCTCCCGCTCACGCGTCTGCTCAACCTGTACGTCGCCGCTACGCAGAACCTCCACAAGGCATCGGCCGCGTTCCTCGGCACGCTGGCACCCAAGGTGCCATACGTGATCGGCATCGCCGGCAGCGTCGCGGTGGGCAAGAGCACGTTCGCCCGCATCCTGCAGGCACTGCTCGCCCGCTGGCCCGACCATCCAAAGGTCGACCTTGTCACCACGGACGGCTTCCTCCACCCCAACCGGGTGCTGGAGGAACGCAACATCATGAACCGCAAGGGCTTCCCCGAGAGCTACGACACGCGCCGGCTGCTGCAGTTCCTCCGGGAGTTGAAGAGCGGCGCCGCAGAGGTGATCGCGCCGGTGTACAGCCACGTCGTCTACGACATCCTCGACGGCGAAGAAGTGGTCGTCCACCAACCCGACATCCTCATCCTCGAAGGATTGAACGTGCTGCAGGTGGGCAACACGGGCGACATCGCGCACCCGGAGTTCGTCAGCGACTACTTCGACTTCTCGATCTACATCGACGCCGAGGAGCGCGACATCGAGGAGTTCTACGTGCAGCGCTTCCTCACACTGTGCGAGACGGTGTTCCAGAACCCCGACAGCTTCTTCCGGCACTACGCCAACCTCAGCCGCACCGAGGCGATCGACACCGCCAGGTTCATCTGGCGCGAGATCAACGGCAAGAACCTGAAGGAGAACATCGCCCCGACGAAGGGTCGAGCCGGGTTGCTGCTACGCAAGGGTGCGGACCATCGCGTTACGAACGTCGCGCTCCGGCGGCTCTGATGCGCGGGTCCGCGGTCGCGACGCTGGTGGTGTGCCTGGCCGTCGCGGGGTGCGCGAAGGACGTGCCGCCCACCGTCGGCCTCTACGACCGGGTGCCCGTGCCAGCGGTTCCCGACCGCACGGCCGACATCCCCTCCGACATCGCGGCCGGCACGACACGAACGCTCACCGACGGCACGTATTGGGCGGCCGACGTCGCTGAGGCGAGCGGGCAGTTGCGCTTCACGTTGACCCAGGCCTTCTTCGGGCCGACGTGCACGAAGGTGCTCGGTGCGGACAACTGCGCGGACGACTACGGCTCGAAGGAAACGCCGTCGGCCGATGTGGTGGCAGCCCCCGCAGACCTCGCCACCGTCACGGTCGTCGATGTGAAGCGGGACAACTTCGCGGTCACCGGTGCCGAGCTGGAACAACTCGTGCGCGGCGGTTCACCGTCCACCCTTGCACCGAGCGGCTTCGCCTACGTCGCGTTTCCGTTCGTCGTCACGATCACCGGCGGCCACGCGATCGCTGCCCGCCAGATCTGGGTGCCCTGAGGGCAAACCCCTCGTTCATGTCATGGTTCTACCGAGGGTTCGTCGGTAGAACCATGACATGAGCGGAGAAAATCGTGGGGAGAAGCGACCCCACACAACCTCACACATCCACGACCTCACACACCGAGCCACGCCGGCAGCTCGGCGATCGAGCCGAGCTCGGCGAAGTGTTCGTCGTGCTCGACGTGTTCGAGCTCCCACAGCAGCGGGTAGGGGATGTGCACCGCGGTGCCGCCGAGCGCCATGACCGGCAGGATGTCGCTGCGCACGCTGTTGCCGACCATGCAGAACCGATCGGGGTCGATGCCGCGATCAGCCAGCACTCGTTGGTAGGTGGCCGGGTCCTTCTCCAACAGGATCTCGACGTGCTCGAAGTGATGAGCAAGGCCACTCGTGTCCACCTTGAACGTCTGGTGGATCAGGTCGCCCTTTGTGATCAGCACCAGCCGGTAGTGGCCACCGATCGCAGCCAA
>JAYVMH010000061.1:0-4234 GCA_043759015.1 Actinomycetota bacterium | reverse complement strand
GGGAGGACCGCCTGGAGCGCACCCTGCCCGCGTGGAAGGGCGCGTACTCGTTGGTGATGCTCGTCGGCGACCGCGTGATCGCCGTGCGCGATCCATGGGGGTTCCGCCCGATGAGCGTCGGGCGGTTGCCGCGCGGCGGATACGCCGTCGCATCCGAGACGTGCGCGTTGAACACCCTCGGATGCGTGGAGATCGACGAAGTACGACCTGGCGAGATCGTCACGCTGCAGGGCGCCGAGGTCAGTCGCCGCCAGGCCCTCACCCCCGCCGCCACGCCGGCGCGCTGCACGTTCGAGTTCGTGTACTTCAGCCGGCCCGACAGCGTGTGGGCCGGTCGCAACGTGCACCACGTGCGCCAGCGGCTCGGCGAGCAGTTGGCGATCGAAACAGGTGTGTCGGCCGACGTCGTGATCCCTGTGCCCGACAGCAGCATCCCCGCCGCGATCGGCTACAGCCGACAGAGCGGCATCCCCCACAACGACGGGTTGATCAAGAACCGGTACATCGGGCGCACGTTCATCGAGCCGTCCCAGGACCTGCGTGAACGTGGTGTGGCCCTGAAGTTCAACGCGCTGGCCGAGAACCTGGCGGGCAAGCGAGTGGTGATGATCGACGACTCGCTTGTGCGCGGCACGACGGCGGGTCCGTTGGTCAAGCTCCTCCGCGACGCGGGCGCGGTCGAGGTGCACGTGCGCATCACGTGCCCACCGATCACCCACGCCTGCCACTTCGGTGTGGACATGGGCCACGACGGCGACCTGATGGCCGCCCGGCTGAGCGTCGACGAGATCCGCCAGCAGATCGGCGCCGACTCGCTGGCGTTCCTGTCGCTGGACGGGATGATGCGCGCGATCCAACCGGAGAACGACGGCAGCAGCGTCGGTTACTGCAACGGCTGCTTCACCGGCGACTACCCGATGCCCGTGCACGAAGCGCCGCCGAAGCTGTCGTTCGAAGGAGTGCTGGCGTGAGGGTCCTTGTCGTCGGCTCAGGCGGCCGAGAGGCCGCGATCGCATGGGCGTGCGAGCGACACGGGCACACGGCACGAATCGCGGCCGAGCTGCCCACGCCGATCGACGCGGATCTGGTGATCGTCGGCCCGGAGGCAGCGCTGGTGGCCGGGGTCGCGGACCGGTGCATGGAGGCGGGGGTGCCCTGCTTCGGACCAAGCGCCGGACTCGCCAAGCTCGAGAGCAGCAAGGGCTTCACCCGCACGCTCGCTCGCCGGCTCGGTCTGCCGTCACCCGCGTTCCATCTCTCCTCGTCGGCGCAGGACGCAATGTCGTGGTTTCGCGAGTTCGGCCGCCCCGTGGTCGTGAAGCTCGACGGGCTGGCGGCCGGCAAGGGTGTGATCGTGCCCGACGGCGCCGAGGCCACCGAGGCCGCGATCCGCGAGCTGCTGGATCAGGGCCCGATCGTGCTCGAGGAGCGGTTGACCGGGCCGGAGTGCAGCCTGATGGCGCTGTGCGACGGCAACGTCGCCCGGCCCCTGCCGGTGGCGCAGGACCACAAGCGCATCGGCGAGGGCGACACCGGGCCGAACACCGGCGGCATGGGCGCCTATGCACCCGCTCCCATCCCCTACGACCCCGACGAACTGACGGCGACGTTCATCCAACCGGTGATCGACCACCTCGCCGACGTCGGAGCGCCGTACATCGGCGTGCTGTACGCAGGGTTGATGCTGACACCCGACGGCCCGCGGCTGTTGGAGTTCAACTGCCGTTTCGGCGACCCCGAGGCCCAGGCCGTGCTGCCGTTGGTGGACGACGACCTGGCCGAGCTGGCGCTCGCCTGCTGCAACGGCAGGCTCGGCGATCGCCGCGTGCGCTCGAGCGGAGCCGCGTGCACCATCGTCGCCGCTGCCGAGGGTTACCCCGCAGCGCCGCGCACCGGCGCCGCGATCGAGCTCGGTGCCGACGACGACCGCTCGCTGCTGTTCCGGGCGGGCACCGATGGTGCCGTGGTCACGGGCGGGCGGGTGCTCGCCGTCACCGGCCTCGGCGCCACGCTCGCCGACGCCCGAGCCGTCGCCTACGAGAGGATGTCGCGGGTCCACTTCGCAGGACGGCAGGTCCGCCGCGACATCGCCTGGCGGGCGATCGGGGCGCAGCTGCTCTCCTACGCGGCAGCGGGCGTGGACATCGACGAAGGCACCCGCGCCGTCGAGCAGATGAAGGCAGCCGTCGAGCGCACGCACGGGCCCGCCGTGCTACGCGGCGTGGGCAGCTTCGGCGGCGCGTTCAGTGCGGCGGCGGTCAAGGCGATGGACGACCCTGTGCTCGTCGCCAGCACCGATGGCGTGGGCACCAAGGTCGAGCTCGCGGCACGCCTGGGCCGCTACCGGGGCGTCGGGGCAGACATCGTCAATCACTGCATCGACGACGTGCTGGTGCAGGGCGCGCGGCCGCTGTTCTTTCTCGACTACGTCGCCAGCAGCAAGCTTCGTGCGGAACAGGTCGCCGAGGTCGTGACCGGGATGGCCGAGGCGTGCGAGGTCGCCGGGTGTGCGTTGCTCGGCGGCGAGACGGCCGAGATGCCCGGCGTCTACGCCGACGGCGCGTTCGACATCGCCGGCACCCTGGTCGGGGTGGTGGATCGCGCCAACCTCCTACCCAGCGGCGTGCTCGTGGCCGGCGACGTGCTGCTGGGCGTCGGCTCGAACGGCCCGCACACCAACGGCTACTCGCTGCTGCGCAAGCTGTTCGACTGGCTGCCCATGGACGCCACGCCCGCAGGCTTCGACGCATCGCTCGGCGTCACGCTGCTGCGCTCCCACCGCAACTACCTGCCCGTGCTGGACAAGGTGTTGCAGTCGGGTCGGGTGAAGGCGCTCGCCCACATCACCGGTGGCGGGCTTCCGGAGAACCTGCCGCGTGTGTTGCCGGGCGGCATCGACGCCCACGTTCAGCTGGGTTCCTGGCCGATGCCGGCGCTGTTCCGCCTGGTGCGCGAAGTCGCCGTGGGGATGCCCACCGAGGAGCTCTACCGCACGCTGAACATGGGGATCGGCATGGTGGTGGTGTGCGCTGCCGAGGACGCCGACGCAGTGCAGGCGATGATCGATGAACCGACGTGGCGCATCGGAGCGCTCGTCGATGCCGATGGCGCCGGCCGGAAAGTGCATCTGCAATGAAGCGGCTGGTGGTGATGGCATCGGGGAACGGATCCAACCTGCAGGCGATCATCGACGCGTGCGCCGAGGGCCGGCTGCCGGCGTCGGTGAGCGCCGTGATCAGCGATCTCGCTCACGCCCCAGCGCTCGAACGTGCCGACACGGCGGGCATCCCGACCGTGCACGTCGGCCGCCGACCCGCCGAGCAACGCGCCGACTACGACGCGCGCCTCGCCGACGTGGTGAGCGGGTTCGACCCGGATTGGGTGGTGCTCGCCGGGTGGATGCGGGTGCTCACCTTGAACTTCCTCGGCTGGTTCCCCGCCATGGTCGTGAACCTGCACCCGGCGCTTCCCGGCGAGCTCCCCGGCACCCACGCGATCGAGCGGGCGTTCCAGGAGGCGAAGGACGGCCGGCGCACGGCGAGCGGGGTGATGGTCCACCTGGTGCCGGACGAAGGCGTCGACGACGGTCCGCTGCTCGCCTGTGAGACAGTGGGGGTCCACGCCGATGACACGCTCGAGTCGTTCGAAGCCCGCATGCACGATGCCGAGCATCGACTCCTCGTCGCCACCCTGTCCACACTCTGCACCGACCCCCACGCTCTCCTGCCGAACCGAACTCACGGAGCCCTCGCATGAGCAACAACGAACTGTTCGATCGTTTCGAAGCCCTCACGTTCGACGATGTCGTCATCGTCCCTGGTTACAGCGATGTCCTCCCGGATACGGCCGACACGTCTGCCGCGTTCGCCGACGACATCGTCCTCCAAGTCCCCATCGTCAGCGCCGCGATGGACAAGGTCACCGAGGCTCGGATGGCGATCGCCATGGCTCGCGAGGGCGGTATCGGCGTCATCCATCGCAACCTCTCCGTGGCCGACCAGGCGGCCGAGGTGCAGAAGGTGAAGCGCAGCCAGAGCGGCATGATCACCGATCCGGTCACGCTGCCACCCGACGCCACGCTCGCCGACGCCGAGGCGCTGATGAGCCGCTTCAAGTTCAGCGGGATGCCGATCACGACCGCCAACGGGCAGCTCGTCGGGATCCTCACCAACCGCGACATGCGGTTCTGCAGCAACAGCGACTACAACCGCCCGGTGACCGACTTCATGACGGG
>JAYVMH010000060.1:0-4235 GCA_043759015.1 Actinomycetota bacterium | reverse complement strand
GCGGCGGTCGGTGGACAGCACCGCGGTCTCGGTGACGTGTCGGCCGGTTGCCGGATCGGCGAGAAAGCCCGTCAACCGGTCGTCCACCGCGTGGGCGGCGACGGGAAGCGAGCAGCCGGTGCCGAGCTCGGCGAGAAACGCCCGCTCGGCCTCCACGGCCCGACGCGTGGGTGGGTGGTCGACGGCGGCGAGGAGGGCGGCAACTTCGTCGTCGCCCTCACGACACTCGACCGCCACGCAACCCTGGCCGGGTGCCGGCACGAACGTGGCGAGCGGCAGCGCCTCGGCGATGTGATCCGTCAGCCCCAGGATCTGCAGCGCGGCGACCGCCATCACCAACGCACCACCCTCGGGCAGCTTGGAGAGGCGAGTGTGGATGTTGCCGCGCAGCTCCACGAACGTCAGGTCGGGCCGCTGGGCGACGAGTTGCGCCCGCCGACGAACAGAACCGGTGGCGACCGTCGCGCCCACGGCGAGGTCGGCGAGCGACGCCCCGACGAGCGCGTCGCGCGGGTCGCGTCGCATGCAGAACGCGGCGAGCTGCAGCCCATCGGCCGCTGCCGACGGCAGGTCCTTGGCGCTGTGCACGGCGAGGTCGGCCTGCCCGTGCAGCACCGCCCGTTGCACCTCCTTGACGAACACGCCCTGCCCACCGATGGTGTGCAACGGCACATCCGTTCGCTGATCCCCGAGCGTCTCGACGAACACCAGCTCCACCGTCAGCCCGTCGTGGGCGATCATCAACGCCTCGGCGACCGCCGTCGATTGGGCCGTCGCCTGCGCACTCCCGCGCGTGGCCAACCGAAGCGTGCGCGCCACGTCAGCCGAGATCGAACAGCTCGCGCACAGCAGCCGCGTTGCGCTCGCCCTGGGGGGTGCCCGCGTCGTCCTTCAGGCGGACCGACGCCTGGTGGAGCAGCTTCGCGACGAGTCCCTTGGTGATCGCTTCGACCGTCTCGCGCTGGGCGTCGTCGAGCGACCCGAGCCGACTGTGGAAGCGCTCGAGCTCGGCGCGCCGGATCGCTTCGGCCCGTTCGTGGAGCTGTGCGACCAGCGGCGCTGCCTGGCGAGCGGTGTGCTCGAGCACGAACCGCTCGACTTCTTCACCCACGATGCCACGCACGCGGTCGGCCTCGGCCTGGCGCTGGGCGAGGCCGCGGGCGGCCCAATCGCGCAAGTGGTCCAGGTTCAAGAGCGTGACGCCCGGGACGGTGGCGACGTCGGGTGCGACGTCGCGGGGCACCGCGATGTCGACGACGAGCAAGGGGGTGGTGGTGCCGGCGCGGGCGGTGCCGAGGAGCTCGCGATCGATCACCATGGTGCCGGCACCGGTGCAGGTGAGCAGCACGTCGGTGTCGCGCACCGCCTCGCCGAGTTGGGCGAACGGCATGATCTGTCCGCCGACGCGTGTGGCAAGTTGTTCGGCGCGCGACTCGGTGCGATTGGTGACGGTGATGTCGGTGGCGCCGGCCGCGACGAGCGCGACAGCGATGCCCTCACCCATGTCGCCGGCGCCGACCACGAGGACCCGACGACCGGCGAGCGACCCGAGCTGCTCGCGGGCCATGTCCACCGCCGCCTGGCTGACCGACGTGGTGTGCTTGCCGATGCCCGTCTCGGTACGGGCCCGCTTGCCCGTTTCGACGGCGTGACGGAACAACAGGTTCAGGGTGGCTCGCGCGCCGCCTTCCGCCTGGGCCATCTCCCACGCCCCGCGCACCTGACCGAGGATCTCGCTCTCACCGAGCACCGCCGATTCCAGGCCCGAGGCGACCTCGAACAGGTGACTCACCGCGGCATCGTCGTGCTGGCTGTACAGGTGTGGATGGAGGTCGTCGGGCTGCATCCCGCTGAGCTCGCAGAAGAAGTCGCGGATGTCGGCGTAGGCGCCATGGAACCGCTCGGCAACCGCATACACCTCGGTGCGGTTGCACGTGCTGAGCACGGCCGCCTCACGGATGTTGGCCCGACTGACGAGACCGTGGATCACCTTGCCGAGCGCGTCGTGCGACACGCTGACCCGTTCCAGGAGGGAGATGGGGCCGGTGCGATGGTTCACGCCGATGACCACGATGCTCATCAAGCCACCACCCTACGCGCTCGCCGAACGGCTGGTGCTGCCAGGCACGGCATGGATGGCACCAGCCGAGCGACGCTGCTCGTGGTAGCTGAGGATCTGCAGCTCGACGGCGAGGTCGACCTTGCGCACTTCGATGGAGCGGGGCACCGAGAGCACCACGGGAGCAAAGTTGAGGATGCTGGTGACACCGGCCTTCACCAGTCGATCGGCCGCATCCTGCGCGGCCGACCCGGGCGTCGCGATCACACCGATGTTGACCCGGCGGGTCTGCACGATCTGGGGGAGCTCGTCGATGTGCCTCACCCGCGTACCACCCAGCACCGAACCGACCTTGGCGTCGTCGATGTCCACGATGCCCACGACCGGGAAGCCACGTTCGCCGAACCCGCCGTGTCCGGCGAGAGCCTGGCCGAGGTTGCCGGCACCGACGATGACGACCGGCCAGTCGTGGGTGAGCCCGAGCTCGCGACGGATCTGGTAGACGAGATAGGCGACCTCGTAGCCGACACCGCGGGTGCCGTAGCTGCCGAGGTAGCTGAGGTCCTTGCGCACCTTGGCCGCATTGACGCCGGCCAGCTCTGCGAGGCCTTCGGACGCGATGCTCTCCACGCCCCCGTCGGCCTGCTCGCTGAGGATCCGCAGGTACACGGGCAACCGTGACACGGTGGCATCGGGGATGCGGCGGCGGGTGCGTTCGGGTGCCATACCGCCACCAACGTTAGGCATTCGTGCACACGTTCACAAAGCCCACGGGTTTGGAGTTCGGTGTGACCTGCGCTGCTCATGTGGAAACGGTACGACGCGCGGCCCGTGTTGACCAGGCCCAGGGCTGTCAATGGGTCGAGTGCACTAGGCGGTCCTCGCACAGTTGAAACCCGTACGCTGCCCCGATGAACGCCGCACTCGCCGCCGCTGCCACCCTGGTGGCCGTCGCGTTCGCGCTGAGCACCCTGGACCGCTGGCAGCGCCGGCGGCGGCCGCACGAGCTCGCCTGGACCGTGTCGCTGCTGCTGTTCGCGATCGGCTCGCTGGCGCTGTGGTGGGCGGAGAGCGCAGGTTGGAGCCTCGGGGCGTTCCGCATCTTCTACATCGCGGGCGCCGTGCTGAACGTGCCGTGGCTGGCGCTCGGGACGACGTACCTGCTGGCCGGCACGGCGACAGGCAACCGCGTGCGGGGCTGGTTGGTGTTCCTCAGCGGACTGACGGTCGGCGTGGTCGGCTTCGCGCCCACCCGAGCGCGGTTGCGGCGCTCGGAGCTGCCCACCGGCCAGGTCGTGTTCGGCGTCGCGCCGCGTGTGCTCGCCGCCGTCGCTTCGGGTGTGGCGGCGCTGGTGATCATCGCCGGCGCGTTGTGGAGCGCCTGGCGCGTCCGCCGGGGCCGCAACCCGTCGCTCGCCGACGCGCGCACCGTCGCCTCGCCGCGCCGCCTCGTGGGTGGCAACCTGCTCATCGCGCTGGGCACGTTGGTGTTGAGCGCGAGCGGCACGCTGGCCGGTCGGCTGGGCAAGGATCGAGCGTTCGCGATCACCCTGCTCGTGGGCATCACGATCCTGTTCGTCGGGTTCCTCGTGGCCTCAGCGGCCCCACCCCATGCGAGCGACAACGACCCGGGCTCAGATGAGGCTGCGCCGCAGGAGCTTGCCGCTGACGTTGCGGGGTAGCTCGTCGACGAAGAGGATCTTCGCCGGACACTTGTAGCGGGCGAGGTGGTCGAGGCAGTGCGACACCAGGCCGTCCTCGTGGGCAGTGGACCCTGGCTCGAGCACCACGAACGCTTTCACGGCCTCGCCGGTGTGCGGGTGGGGCACGCCGACGACGCCGACCTCGCGCACGCCGGGGTGCATCAGCAGCACGTCTTCCACCTCGGCCGGGTACACGTTGAAGCCGCTGACGATGATCAGATCCTTCGCCCTGTCGACCAGGTAGAGGTAGCCGTCGTCGTCGGTGACCGCGATATCGCCCGTGCGCAACCACCCGTCGGCGCTGAGGACCTTGGCCGTGGCTTCCGGTTCGTCCAGGTAGCCCATGAACACGTTCGGGCCCTTCACCCAGATCTCGCCGGCGTCGCCCTCCAACGCGTCGTCGCCGTGCTCGTCGACGAGTCGCACCTCGATGCCTTCGAGCACCTTGCCCACCGAGCCGACCTTCTGCGCCA
>JAYVMH010000059.1:0-4235 GCA_043759015.1 Actinomycetota bacterium | reverse complement strand
GGCAGAACCAGACCTTGAGCGTGCTCCGCGCGCGCAAGGTTCGGGATGCACTGATCACGCTCGGAGTGCCTGCTCGGGACCTCACCGCGACAGGATTTGGCGGTACCCAGCCCGTCACCGACCAGAATGGCATCGAGATCCCTGCGGCGAGCCGCCGGGTGGTCTTCGGTGTGACGACCCGCTGATCGATCAAGGAGACGAACGCAGCTTTGTTCTACACACTCGGCACCTGGGCGTTGTGGCTCGTCGGCGCCGCGCTCATCGGCCTTGTCGTGGGCTGGTTCGTGCGGTCGGTGAGCAGCGCGTCCCGGCGCGAGCTGAAGGCGGCCACGTCCGAAGCCGACCAACTCCGCAAGCGCGTCGACGACATGACGGGCATCGCGGGAGATCGCGATCGCCTGATGCTCGAGCTCGAGGATCAGCGTGCGCTGGCTCCGGACCCGTCGATCCTCGCTGCCGGTCGCGCCGCGGCTCATGAGCGCGATGACCTCGCCATGAAGCTCGCGCAGCAGACAGCATGGATCGGCGAGCTGCGTGTGCGGTTGTGGAACAGCGAGGCACGCGCGAGGGATCTCCAAGCCGTGGTCGATTCGCACGTCCTCGAGGCCGCACCTCCGATTCCCGATCTCGTCGAAGGTGAGCGCGTGCTCGGCCACCCGCTCCGGTTCAACGACCTCACCACGATCCAGGGTGTCGGCCCCGCGCTGGCCCAGCTGTGCATCAGTCGCGGTCTGACGACGTGGTGGAGCCTCGCGCACGCGGACATCGAACTGCTCCGGTCGATGCTGGCCGAGGCGGGACCGAAGTACCAGGTGCACGACCCCACCACCTGGCCGCAGCAGGCGCGGCTGCTGGCGAACGGGCAGTGGGAGCGGTTCGCGACGTTGGCCGCCGCGTTGCGTGCGGGCCAGGCGATGCCGACATGACGGCGGGCGTTCCCGACGTCGGTTTCATCCTCAACGGTTCCCCGGTCACGGTCGCCACCGACGGCCGAACGTTGCTCGAAGCGTTGCGCGGGTTGGGTGTGCGCTCCACCAAGGACGGCTGCAGCCCGCAGGGACAATGCGGCTGCTGCACGGTCTGGGTGGACGGTCGACCGCGCGTCGCATGTGTGACCCCGGTGAGCCGCGTGGCGGGCCGGGCGATCACCACGGTCGAGGGCCTCGCGGACGCAACCGAGTGGGGCGAGCGACTGTGTGCCGCCGGCGGCAGCCAGTGCGGGTTCTGCACCCCCGGCATCATCATGCGCGTCGCCGCGATCGAGGCGTCCGGACGAACCGAGGCGACCGTGCGGCAGGCGTTGCTCGCCCATCTGTGCCGATGCACCGGCTGGAACTCGATCGTCGAGGCCGCGTGCTCGCCGATCGTCGGGCGATCGGCGTCCCGCGACCTGGATGCGGCTGCGGTGCGGGCCGCGCTCGAAGGTGGCGCGGTGCAGCACGTCGCGCCGTCCGTCGCCCTGGGCGAGGGTGGCTTCGCCGCCGACAGTGCTCCCGCCGACGCGCTCGTCGCGGTGCGCGGCGCCGACGGCGAGTGGGCGGTCGGAGCCACGTTGACAGCCGCCCGGCAGGCGTCCGCAAAGGTGCAGGGGCGGCGGACCACAGCGCCGCTGCGTTGGCCGATCGAGGTGCCGCCCGGGGAGTGGGCGCGCACGTTGCAGACGACGTGGGTGGAGCCGGCCTACCTGGAACCCGACGCCGCGTGGTGCGAGCCCGGAGGAGACCCGGTCGGCCCGCTGTGCAACGGCGGCGCGTTCGGCGCGAAGGCCCACAGCGCCATTGGTTCGGTCGCCCGACGGCTGGCCGACGAGCGCGGCCGCGCGGTGCTTGCGATGTACAGCCGCGAGGACTCGGTGCGCTTGGGCCCGAAGCGCCCACCGATGGCCGCGGGAGTGCGCGCAGACGGCACCGGAGTTGTTCGCGTGGCTCGTACGACGGGCGTCGGTGCGGCGATTCGCTCGATCGCGCCGGGTCTGGTGGTCGAGGAGGTCGACCTGCTCGGCCCACCGACCGACGTGATCGTCCGCGGGTCCGGATGGGTGGAAGCAGCGGTGCTGCTCGCCGCGGAGGACGGGTGGATCACGGCTCCCTCCGGTGGTCGCGCTCGCGCTCGGTTCGAGGGGGACGAGATCTTCGTCAGCGTCGCTTGCGGCGCAGCGCTCGACGAGGTCGTCCTTCGCAGCTACTGCATCGGTGCCGCTCACATGGCGCTCGGATGGGTCCGCCACGAAGGGGTCGTCGTCGACGCCGAAGGTGAGCCGCAGGACCTGACGATCCGGAGCTTCGGAGTGCTGCGCGCCGTGGACATGCCCATGGTCCATGTGGACATCGCGCCCTCCACCGACGCGCCGGTGAACGGCTCGGACGCGGTGTTCGCTGCGGTCGCGTTGGCCGCGTGGCGGGCATCGGGCTTCGCGCCGCGTTGGCCTACGATGCGCACATGAGCAAACCCCTCGGGCCCTACACACCCGCCGTGCGTGCCGGCGACTGGATCATCGTAAGCGGCCAGCTGGGCCTGAAGGACGGCGTGATGGTGCCCGGCGGGGTGGCCGCGCAGACAGCGCAGGCGGTCGAGAACCTCGAGGTGTTGCTGGCCTCGATGGGCGCCACCATCAACGACGTGGCAAAGACGATGTGCTTCCTCACCGACATCGACACCTTCGCCACGTTCAACGAGGCGTACGTCGCCGGGTTCGGCAACAGCCGTCCGGCGCGCAGCACGGTCGGGATAGCTGCCCTCCCCGCAGGTGCTGTGGTGGAGATCGAGGCGTGGGCGTACAAGCCACTAGGGTGACGCTGTGCCCGGTGCCATCGCCATCATCGTCGCGTTGCTCGTCTTCCCGGTGATCGCGATCATGGGTTCGGCGACGATCGCGGCGCTGCTCGGCTGGGCGTTGCATCGCGATGCCGAGGAGCGTTACGCGGGCAGCGAGCTCATCGACGTCAACTACTGATCCCCGGCCGGGTCTGTCGGATCCGCCGTCCGGGTCGTTCGGGAGGCCGACGTCGTTCGGGAGGCCGACGTCGTCGCGCTGAGCAGGAGAAAAGGGCACCGGTCGAGCTCAGCGTCCCATTCGGGGTGTTCGACGAGGTCGGCGTCGCCGGGCGCCCACTCGACCAGTCCGGTCAACCGGAAGCCGGCCGCGAGGAACGTCGACACGTAGGTGCCGATCGATCGATGCTGCTTGACGACTCCCGGTGCCAGCCAATCGGTCGTGCGCGGGCCCTCACGGAGGTAGCCGTCGAGTGGCCACGTTCGTCCGTGTTCGGTCTCGAGCCAACCCGGCGAGCGCGGCGCCGTGTAGGTCGGGTGTTCGAGCGAGCAGACGAACGATCCGCCGGGCACGAGCGCGGCCGCGATCCGCTGCACCAGGCGGCCGAGCTCGACGACGTAGTGCAGCGTCAGCGACGAGTAGGCGAGATCGAACGTCCGTGCCGGCAACTCCACGGTTTCGAGATCTGCGCGGCGATAGGTGACGGCGGCGTCGTTCGTGCCCGCTGCCGCCCTGGCCAGCATGTTCTCCGACAGGTCGACACCCAACACGGTGGCGGCTCCTTCGCTTCGCGCCCATCGGCAGAACCATCCGAATCCGCAGCCCAGGTCGACGACGTTGGCACCGCGAAGTGGCGGCAGCAGCTTTCGGATCGCAGGCCATTCGCCTGCCGCGTCGAGGCCGTGTCGGCTGCGCGGGAGCTGCGCGTATCCGGCGAAGAAGTCCGGGTCGTCGTAGATGTTCTGGCTCATCGAGGCCCCACCCTGACGAGTCTCTCAGCTGGCAGACTGACCGGCATGCATTCGCACGACGCCTCCACTGAGGTGCTCACCCAGGCCATCATCCGCTATGCGGTCGATCGTGTGCGTCTGGACCCACCGCCGCTCGACGGCCCGCGCACGCCCGCCGAGCTGCGGGCGATGGCAGGTCGCACGATCAGCGAGCGCGGCATCGGCGGGCTCGAGGCGCTGCGCGTGTTCAGCGACGTGTTGGCTCCCGCGTGCATCTCGGTGGACCACCCGCGCTTCTTGTCGTTCGTGCCGGCTGCGCCCACCGAAGCCAGCATCCTGTTCGACCTCGTGGTCGGAGCCTCCAGCATCTACGGCGGTTCATGGCTGGAAGGCGGCGGCGCGGTGTACGCCGAGAACGAGGCGCTGCGATACCTCGCGGACCTGGCCGGCATGCCGGCAGAGGCAGGCGGCGTGTTCGTCAGCGGCGGCACGTCGGGCAACCTCAGTGCGCT
>JAYVMH010000058.1:0-9360 GCA_043759015.1 Actinomycetota bacterium | reverse complement strand
TGTTCGGCCGCTACCTCGGTGAGAGCTGACCGTCCCGCTGCGGCGTGCTCACGGCATCTGGCGGTACAAGCCACCGTCGACCCGGATGTGCTCACCGGTGACGAACGCCGAGGCCGACGAAGCCAGCCACAACGCCGGCCCGACGAAGTCCGCCGGATACCCGGGCCGCCCGAGGGGTGCGTCGACTTCGAGCCGCGCGGTCATCTCGTCGGGCCAGGCGTCGGCGATGTCGGTCATCACGGCGCCCGGAAGGATCGTGTTGCACCGCACCTTCGGGCCGAACGCTTCGGCGACCGCGACCGTGAGCGCGTTCAACCCGGCCTTGGCGCAGGCGTAGACGATCTCCTGCTTGCCCGGTCGCAACGACCCGATCGTGCTCACGTTGATGATCGAACCGCCGTCCGCCTCGGCCATGCGACGGCCGAACTCGAGCGCGAGCCGAAACGGTCCTTTCAGGTTCACGCCGTGGACCTTGTCGTAGTACTCCTCGGTGATGTCGGCCAGCGACCCGTACCGCGGGGACATGCCGGCGTTGTTGACGAACACGTCGCATCGCCCGAAGGTCTCATACGTGGCCGCCACCAGCGCGTCGCAATCGCCCCAGCTCGCCACGTGACACCTCACCGCCAGCGCCTGGCGTCCTGTGCTCGCCTCGACCTCTGCCGCCGCGACCTGGCACCTGTCGAGCTTCCGGCTGGCGATGACGACCCGCGCCCCGGCCTCGGCGAAGCCCTGGACCATCGCCCGACCGATGCCCCGGCTGCCGCCGGTCACGACGGCGACCTTGCCCGACAGATCTGTCGACGGAATCACAGGTCTCTCCTTTCTCCCCGAAAGGTGATAATCGTCTGACTGTATCTGCGGACGTACGTCGCAGAGACGTAGCCGAGCCGAAGGGAGCCACCGAATGTTGCCGACCGATGCCGCGAGCACCCGCCGCGTCACGCTGGCGCAGGTGGAGACGGCGTGCCGGTCGCTGCCCGATCCTGTCTGGCACCGGATCATGAGCGACCACCCCGCGCCGCGTCGGGCCGCCACCCTGGTGCCCGTGCTCGACGTGGATGGTGAGGCGGCCGTCGTCGTCACCCAACGGGCGGGCACGATGGACCATGGCGGTGACTGGGTCTTCCCGGGCGGCGGGGTGGCCGACGACGACCGGTCGCACCTCGATGCTGCGCGCCGCGAGGCGGCCGAGGAGCTCGGTCTGGAACCAACCCAGTTGACGGTGATCGGACAGCTCGCCACGCGAGGTCCGATCGTCAGCGGGTTCGTCATCGAGACCTACGTCGGCGTGATCGAGGCCGACTCCGTTCTCGCCCCAGATCGTCGTGAGGTCGCTGACGTCGCTGTGGTGCTGCTCGGCGATCTCCTCGCCGACGGTGCGCATCACCGGGGTCCGGCCCGGGTCGCTCGCTACATCGATGCGGCACTGCTCGAGCGCTTCTCCGATCGACCCGATCTCAGCAACCTGCGTCACTACCGCATTCGCGACGACGAGTACCTCTGGGGCCTCCAGGCCGACATCCTCCACGAACTGCTTGCGCACCTGACCGACGGTAGGCACGACTTCTGAGTCGGCCGGAAGCGCACCATTCGACACCGGAATCGGCGGTACGGGTTCGCAGTATCCTCCGACCACCGACCACCGACCACCGACCACCGACCACCGACCACCGACCCCGTCGACGAGATGAGCCCCGAGTGCCGCCCACACCGAGCGACGAAAGCTACGACGAGTTCTCGATGTTCCACGAGAACGCCGAGGAATTCGGCATCAGCTACGACCGTCCGCCGCTCGTGCGCCGGCAGCAGGTCGAGGTCGCGCCCGGTCGGTACCTCAGCGCGCTGGTGTGGGGAGACGGGCCCCCAGAGTTCGTCCTCCTCCACGGCGGCGCCCAGAACGCGCACACCTGGGACACGGTGGCCCTGGCGCTCGGTCGACCGCTCGTCGCCATCGACCTCGCCGGCCACGGCCATTCGGACCCGGTCGAGGGTGGTTCGGCGCTCGACCTCGAGGCGCGAGCGACCGAGGTGGCGACGGTCGTGCGGCAGCTTGCGCCTCACGCCAAGGCGATCGCCGGGATGTCGCTCGGCGGGCTGACCACGCTCGCGCTCTACGCCCACGCTCCCGAACTGGTCCGCCGGATCGTGCTCGTCGACATCACCCCGGGCGTCACCGGCGAGAAGTCGAAGGCGATCACCGCCTTCGTGGGCGGCCCGACCGGTTTCGACAGCTTCGATGACATCCTGGCCCGCACGATCGAGCACAACCCGACGCGAACCGTCAGCTCGCTGCGACGAGGGGTGCTGCACAACGCGCTCCAGCTGGCCGACGGGACCTGGGTCTGGCGGCACGCACGCGGGCGGGGCCTCGAACGCAACGAGTCGTCGACCTTCTCCGAGTTCGCTCGCTTGTGGGAGGTCGTGTCGACCGTGAGCGTGCCGCTGATGCTGGCGCGCGGCATGCGCGAGCAGTCCGTGGTCGACGACGCCGACGAGGCCGAGACCGTCCGTCGCTGTCCCGCTGCGACGGTGGAGCACTTCGGCGAAGCCGGTCACAGCATCCAGGGCGACATGCCCGTCGCGTTCGCCCGGGCGCTGGCCGACTTCGCCGACGAGGGGGACAACGATGAGCCATGAGACCGCAGACCTTTCGGAGCCGTTCGACGACCTGCTGTACGAGAAGGACGGTCACATAGCGCTCGTCACACTGAACCGCCCGGGCATGGGCAACGCCCTCACCGCCCAGATGCAGGCGCGCATGCGGGCGGTGTGGGAAGACGTCAAGGCCGACGATCACATCCGTTGCACGATCGTCACCGCCGCCGGCGAAAAGCACTTCTCGACCGGAGCCGACCTGAACAACGTCGCCGCCGCCGGCAAGGTCAGCGCCGGCATGGGACGCATCACCCACGAGGTGCACTGGTCGCCCCGGCAGAACGACGTGTGGAAGCCGACCATCGCCGCGGTCAACGGCCTGGTGAACGGCGCCGGCCACCACCTGGTGGTCGACGCCGACATCGTGGTTGCGTCGACCAACGCCGCGTTCATGGACACCCACGTCAACGTCGGGATGGTCGGCGCCATCGAGAACATCGGCCTCGCCAAGCGCCTACCGATCGGCTCCGCCCTGCGCATGACGCTGCAGGGACGGGCCTACCGGATGACGGCCGAACGGGCGTACCAGCTCGGCTACGTCGACGAGCTCGTCGCCCCCGACCAGCTGCTCCCTACCGCCCGCAAGATCGCCGACGACATCGCCGCGAACTCGCCTCATGCCGTATCACTGTCGCAGCAGGCGGTGTGGGCGTCGGTCGAGATGCCCTACAGCCAGGCCGTCGAGTACGGATGGGCACTTCTGCGCATGCACTGGCAGCACCCCGACTTCAAGGAGGGCCCGCGCGCGTTCGCCGAGAAGCGCCCAGCCGAGTGGACCGTGTGACAAGCCAACAACGGGCGCGGGTGGCGCCGTCGCGCTTGGACGCGCCGGGCCGCGCATCGTCGAACCGACGAAGCTCTACCGACCGGTAGCGAGCAACAGGGGGCACGACAGCATGAACCGTTCGGTGTGTGATGGGCTCGTCGTCATCGAGATGGGGGCCGGGAGCATCGCGGCATCGCTCGCGGGGATGATCTTCGCCGACAACGGCGCACGTGTGCTGAAGATCGAGCCACCCGACGGCGACCGGCTGCGCCGACAGCACCCGTCGGGGTTCCTCGTGTGGAACCGCGGGAAGGAGAGCGTCGTCGCCGATCTCCGCACCGACGAGGGTCGGGTCCTGGTGCGCGACCTCGTCGCACGGGCTGACGTCGTCCTCGAGGGGTTCGGCGCAGGTGTCGCCGACGCCTGGGGCATCGGCTACGACGCGATGCGCGAAGCGAACCCGGGTCTCGTGTACTGCTCGGTGAAGGGCTTCGGATCTACCGGGCCGTACGCCAAGTTGCCGGCATACGAGGCGATCGTGTCGGCCAAGGCCGGCGTGTTCAACATGGGCGCGTTCGGCTTCCGCGACGGCCCGATCTTCTACAGCGCCCCGCTCGCCAGCGTCGGGGCGGGTCACATGGCATGCGCCGGGGTGCTCGCCGCGCTTGTCGCGCGTGTCCGCACCGGTCGGGGCCAGCGGGTCGAGGCCACCATGCTCCAGGGCCTGAACCCACAGGACTACTTCGGCACGATGATGTATCAGCACGCGGTCGCCTCGGCGAAGCGCGGCCAGGTGGCCAGCACCGACCCGATGAAGGTGATCGCCGCCAGCCGGTACAGCTTCTTCGTACCGACCGAGGACGGCCGATGGGTGATCTTCACCCAGATGCTGCCGCACCAGGCGCAGGCCCTGAGCCGGGCGTGCGGGCTCGAGGCGACCTTCGACGAACCCCGCTTCGCCAAGCAGCCGCAGTTCGCCTCGCCCGAGGACGCCCAGGCCTGGGAGGACCTCGTGTGGGAGGCGATGTCGAAGCAGCCCTACTCGTACTGGGAGAAGCTGTTCCTCGCCGACAACGACATCGCGTTCGAGCTCGCCCGCTTCAGCGAGGAGGGACTCGACCACGAGCAGATCCGCCACAACGGCGAGGCCATCACCGTGCAGCATCCGACGCTCGGCGCGATCGACCAGGTCGGCCCGGTCGCCAACTTCCGTGGCACACCGAGCCGCATCGAGCGGTCGGCACCCGAGCTCGGCGTCCACGGTGACGAGCCCGCGGTTGCGACGGCGCCCGTGGCCGGGTCCGGGTCCGGGTCCGGGGGCAAGGTGCCCCTCCATCCCTTGGGTGACATCACGATCGTCGAACTCGGCTACTTCTACGCCATGCCCTACGGCCTCACGATGGCGGCCGGGCTCGGCGCCCGCGTGATCAAGATCGAGGGCCGCACCGGCGACCCGATGCGCGTGTCGTTCGGCGCCGCCGAGATCGGTGGGGCCAAGACGATGGAGGGAAAGGAGAGCCTCGCCATCGACCTCTCCACCGAAGATGGTCGGGCCGTCGTGCGCAAGCTCGCCTCCGAGGCCGATCTGTTCGTCAACGGGTTCCGACCCGGGGCCCTCGAGCGCATGGGCCTCGGCTACGACGACATCAAGGCGACGAACCCACGCGTCGTGTACATCCACGCCGGCGGATACGGCTACGACGGGCCGCGCGCTAAGCGTCCGATGTACGCGCAGGTCGCCCAGGCCGTGGCCGGCAGCGTCGGTCGGTTCGCCGGCCGGTGGCTCGACCCCGAGCTCACCAAGAGCTTCAGCTGGTTCGAGGCTCAGGTGGTGTCGCTCCCTCGGGTGCGCGGCCCGGTCGACGGCGACGCCAACGCTGCCCTCGCCGTGCTCACGTCGACGATGCTCGCCGTCTACGACCAGGCCGTCACCGGTGAAGGCCAGTTCGTGTCGACGACGATGATCGGCGGGAACGCCATCGCCTACGCGGACGACTTCATCCGCTACGAGGGCAAGCCGACCCTACCGATCCCAGACGAGGAGAGCTTCGGGCTCAACGCGCGCTACCGCCTGTACCGCGCCGCGAGCGGCTGGGTGTTCCTCGCCGCCACCACCTCCGGCGAATGGCGCGCGTGCGCCGAGGGCGTCGGCCGCGTCGACCTCCTCGACGATCGCTTCGCCGGCGATGACGATGCGCTCGCCGCCGAGCTCACGGCGGTGTTCGCCGGGCGGGACGCGCAGGCGTGGGAAGACCTCCTCGTGCCACTCGGTGTGCCGTGCGTCAGGGCGACCGAAGCGAGCCGGGCCGAGGTCACCTCGACCGACCCGGTGCTGTTCGAGACCGGACTCGTCGTCGAGGTCGAGCACCCTCTCTTCGGCCCGATCCGGCGGTCGGCGCCCGTGGTGACGTTCTCCGACGCACCGGGCCGGGCGGCGCCGGGTTCCCTCCTCGGCCAGCACACCGAGGCGATCCTCGCCGGCCTCGGCTACTCCGACGCCGACATCACGGCGCTGAAGGAGAAGCAGGTCGTGTTCGGCCGGACCGAGCTGACGACCTGACTCGATCGGGGAGGCGGTCGGCGCGCGTGCCGGCGAGCAGCTGAATCAGCGTGTTCCTCCGTCGCCGTTCGCGATCCTGATCCTGATCCTCAGGGCTGCGGGTCCTTGGGCAGGCCGAGCACACGCTCGGCGAGGATGTTGCGCATTATCTCGTCGGTACCTGCGGCGATCCGCATCCCGGGCAGTCCGAGAACGAACGTCGACCAGCTGTAGGTGCCCCACGCGCCGGTGTCGGCGATCAGCAACGGCCCGAGCACGGTCGATGCGGCGCCCGAGATGACACGAGCCACCTCGGTGTTGCTCAGCTTGAAGATCGAGGCCTCCGGGCCGGGCTCGCGTCCCGCCCGTCGGCTGGCGTCGGTGCGCAGTCCGTTGAGCTCAACCGTCTTCACGCCGATGTACGCGCGCGCGAGGGCCTGCCGCACGATCGGGTCGTCTCCGACACCCAGATGCCGCGCCAGCTCGACCAACATGGCCAAGGCCTTCTCGATGCCGAAGACACCGGGCGTGGCGCCGAGGGCCCGTTCCCCCATCAACGTGGTGATGGCCACCCGCCAACCGGCGTCGACATCGCCGAGCCGGTGCGTGTCGGGAACGCGGACGTCGTTGAAGAAGACCTCGTTGAACGGTGCACCGCCGGTCATGGTGCGCAGCGGCCGTACCTCGACACCCGGTGCCTTCATGTCGACCACGAACGCCGTGAGGCCCTGGTGCTTCGGCGCGCCCGGATCCGTCCGGCAGAGCAGCTCGCCGATGTCGGCGTACTGGGCACCCGACGTCCACACCTTCTGGCCGTTTATCACCCACTCGTCGCCGTCGCGTACCGCGCCGGTCGTCACGCTCGCCAGGTCGGAGCCGGCGCCTGGCTCGCTGAAGAGCTGACAGCCGATGATCTCGCCGCGGAACATGCGCCTGAGGTACGCGTCCCGCACGAGTGGCGTGCCGTGGGTGAGGATGGTCGGAGCGACCATCCCGAGGCTGATGACGAACGGGCCGTGGGCACCGACCTGGTACCGCCCGCGGAGCTCGCGGTACCGGCGCTCGAACTCGACCGGGAGCGCACGCCCCCCGTATGCCGTCGGCCCGGTGATCCACCCGAAGCCGTTGTCGTACTCCTCGGCGCGCCACGCCCTGGCCGAACCGAGGAGCTTTCGTTCCTCGAGCTCGGTCATCTCCTCGCGGTTGCCGATCGAGTCGGAGCCTTCGCCCCACACGATCGTCGACACCGCAAGGAACTCGGCGTGCGAGTCCAGGAAGGCGACGACCTCCTTCTCGAAGGCCTCCGGGTCGATCGTTCCCGTCGTCAACACGGCGCTGGCCTCCTTCTGACGTCAGGCCCCGGCCCAGCTCGGCCGGGGAGGAGCGCGGGTACCGCTCGATTCCTACCAGCGGTTGAACGACCGAAACCGGGTCGTCCAACCGCGCGTGCCGGGTCCCAGGCAACAGGACCCGACAGTTGGACAAGCCGACTAGCCGAACGCCGCGAAATGCCGTTGAATTGTCGCATGACCGACGCAGACGGCACGAAGATCTGGGCGAACTCCGGCGACTCGCACTTCCTGGAGCCGGCCGACCTCTGGCACCAGATCCTGCCGAAGAAGGTCGCGGACCGCATGCCGCAGATCGAGGTGATCAGCGACCACGAAGAGCGGGTCACCGTCGACGGCAAGAGCTTCACCCGGCCGCTCCCGAAGATCCAGACGGCCAAGGGCGAGACCGGCGAGACGATCGCCGAGCTCTCCTCCCGGCCACCCGGCGCACGCGACCTGACGAAGCGCCTCGTCGACCTCGATGCCGAAGGGGTCTGGGCGGAGGTCATGTACCAGTCGATCGGTCTGTGGTGCTCCCTCATCGAAGACCCCGATCTGATCCGCCAGGCAGCCCGGGCCGAGAACGAGTGGATGGTGTCCGAGATCGTTTCGCTCGCACCCGACCGCCTCGTCCCCGCCGCCCTGATGCCGCTCATCGACGTCGCTGACGCAGTGGCCGAATGCCAGCACGCCGCCGAGATCGGATTGAAGATCATCAGCCTGCCCACCGGAAGCCCTCCGGGCACGAAGGACTACAACGACAACTCCTGGGAGCCACTGTGGACGGCCGCCGAGGAGGCCGGCATGGTCGTCGGCTTCCACATCGGCACCGACGGAGGCGACCAGGCCGCGGCGTTCCGCGGCCCTGGAGGCGCCGTGATGAACTACGTCAACACGACCTTCGGTGGACAGTTCGCCGCCATGAAGATGGTGACGAGCGGCGCGCTCGAACGCCATCCGAACCTCAAGGTCCTGATCTCCGAGGGTGGCGCCACCTGGGTGCCCTTCATCGGCGACCGCATGAACGAGGGCTACCGCCAGCACGGCATGTTCGTCCGCCCGAAGCTGGCCAGGCTCCCGAAGCAGTACCTGTACGAGCAGGTGTACACCAGCTTCCAGCACGACGAGTCGGCCCCTGCCGCCTGCTGGGCCATGGGCTACCAGAACGTGATGTGGGGCAGCGACTACCCGCATCTCGAGGGCACCTACGGGCACACGCAAAAGACGCTCCACGAGCTCGTCGACGACCTCGCCCCCGACGTCCGGCACCGCATCACCGTCGGCGCCTTCCGGGAGCTCTTCCCCCACACGTCGCCGCCCCCCGCCTGACGTGGGGCTGCCGCGTCTCGACGGCAAGGTCGCCGTCGTCACCGGCGCTGGACGCGGCCTCGGCCGCTCGCACGCCCTGCTGCTCGCGGAGCTCGGCGCAGGCGTTCTGGTCAACGACCTCGGGACCTCGCTCGATGGCTCCGGTCGCGACGGCGCACCCGCGGCCGAGGTCGTCGCCACGATCCGCGCCGCCGGAGGTCGGGCCGAGGCCGACGGAACCGACATCGCCTCGCTCGCCGGCGGCCGAGCGGTCGTCGAGCGCGCTGTCGGCGCCTTCGGCCGGGTCGACATCGTCGTGAACAACGCCGGCTTTGCCGCGGGCGGCGGTACCGTCATCGCTCCCGACGAGATGGGACTCGATGCCCTCCTGTCCGTGCACCTGAAGGCGGCGATCGGCACGATGTCGGCGGCCTTCGCCCACTTCGCCGCGCAGGGTGGCGGCCGCATCGTGAACACGGTGTCGGAGGCTTCGCTCGATCCGCGCTACGTCGCGTCGCTCGGCTACGCAGCGGCGAAGGCGGCCCTCTGGGGGGCGACGCTCGCCGCCGCAGTCGAGGGGAGGGCGCACGGGACCACGGTGAACGCCGTCTCGCCCGGCGCCCGGACCCGGATGAACGCCGATCTTCTCGACCGTGGCTTTCGCGACGGGGCTTCCGCCCAGCTCGACCTCGACCCCAGGTACGTGTCGAGGGTGGTCGCCTACCTCGTGTCCGACGACGCCGCCGACATCACCGGCC
>JAYVMH010000057.1:0-4255 GCA_043759015.1 Actinomycetota bacterium | reverse complement strand
GGCGGTGTCGGGTCGTAAGCCGGCCCGCTCGGGCGGGCTGCCGTCGGGGTTGTCGGCCAAGAGTGTGGAGAACGTGGCGATGACAGTGCATCGAATGTTGCGTGACGCGGTGCGGTGGGGGAGGATCCCCAAGTCGCCGGCGGATATGGCTGACCCGCCGAAGCGGTCAGCGACGTACCGTCCGATCAAGGCGTGGGACATCGACACGCTTCGCACGTTTCTGGAACTGACCGGTGGTGACGAGTTGTCGCCGTTGTGGATGCTCCTCGCGACCACCGGGTTGAGGCGAGGCGAAGCACTCGGTCTTCGCTGGTCCGACATCGACTTGGACGCCGGTCGGGCGCACGTCACCCAGACGATGATCGCAATCGGCTGGCAGGTCTACGTCGGCCATCCCAAGACCCAGGCCGGGCGACGCCCTGTCGCTCTCGATCCCTTGACCCTCGAGGTGTTGCGCCGACACCGTCAGCACTCAGCGAAGATTTCGTCGTCGGGCGCGGCCGCCGCCGGGCTTGTCTTCTGCGGCCCTGGTGGTGAGGCGTTGCATCCAGAGCGGGTGTATCAGGCGTTCAGGCGGGCGGTGCTCCGGCACAAGCTGCCGACGATTCCGTTGCACGGTTTGCGCCACACGTGGGCCACGATCGCGCTGCAGACCGGCATCCACCCTCGTGTCGTTCAAGAACGGCTCGGCCACTCGAACATCGCCACCACCCTGCAGACCTACTCGCACGTGCTCCCGACAATGCACGACGAGGCGGCGATGTCTGTCGCAGCGTTGTTCATGCCGAGAGGCTGAGGTGCTCACTGGTTGCGCCTTTCGGCCGTGTGACAGCGATGCGCAGCTCATCTTCGCTGTGTGGTCCCGCTCGGAGGGTGGCAGCTCAGTGTGTCGGTTGTGGGCCGGCCGGGAAGTGTTGATCCAACCACGCTTTGGCTTTGGCGTTCAACGGGTCCTCTGGGTAGTGGCCCTCGTAGAGTTCGACTGCAGCGGCGCGTGAGAAGATCTCGCAGACGTTGACGAGTACGTCGAGGTCGAGAAAATCGCGTCTGCCGCGCGATGCCCGGAGCTTCATCGCGAACAGCAGAGCGGGTTCGGCGACCTCGATGGTTACGTCCCCGTGCGATACCACTTCGTGAAAGTCCTTGGCCTCGGCATCCTCGGGGATGAACCCGTTGGTCGTTGCTTTGTCGTTTAGCCAGTCGTCGGGCCAGCCACGCTCTCGTGAGATGTCGGCGATGACGGAATCGAGCGCTGTTCGCGTAGCAGGAGTGGCGTTGATCCAGCCATCGATGTCGTTGGTGGAACCGCGATCTGGATTGTGTTCCAGCACGATCGCAGCGCCACCCACCACCGCTATCGACAGCGTGTGGCCGGCGTCGCCGAGGCGAACGGCGAGTTGCTCCAGTGCCCACACGATGTCGCTGCGTTCGAGCATCAGACCGACCGCAGTTCCGACTGGTCGAGCACGACGTTGCGGCGCAGCAACGGCTCTGGAGTTGCTGCGATGACGTTGTGATCGCCGATCGTGTAGCGGTCGGCGAACCAGGTGTCGGCGAGCTTGGTCGTGGCGCCCTTCAGCCACCGTGGCAGGGGTAACTTCTCCTCGCGCAGCCGGAACTCGGTGACCCCTTCGATCAGCGCGTCGAAGCGGACGTCGCGTGTTGGTGGTGGCGGTGCGACTGCCAGTGCGACGCGTTCGGCGCCGTGCTCGTGGGCGAGGTCGTCGGCGAGTTGGATGACTTGTCGGAAGGCTCGGTTCTCGTCGTGGTGACCGAGGAACTCAGCGATCGCGTCAGCGTGCTCAGCGACCGGGGTTCGATCCGTTGGCAAAGTAACGAGGCGGCACCCTGCGGCGCGGATCAATAGATCGACGAGGTTGGCGCTGACGGCCTGTCCGCTGCGTTCCAAGCGCGCGATTTCCGGCTGCGCGCGATGCGAGACGTCGGCAAGTTGACGCTGTGTGAGACCCCGACTTCGCCGAGCTGTTCTGACGAGGCGTGCTGATGTATCCACGAGGCACTCCTTTCACATCACGATAACTGATTAGATATCAATCTATCGTTGAATTCAGCGCGTTTCAAGCGCCTGGGACGGGCCGGCGTTGAACCGGTTGTGAGCCAGCTCGCGGTGCTGGGCCGGGTGGAGTTGGCCGCGCATGACGCGGTGCTGCGTGCGGCGGTGGACTCTCATGGCGGCTGGTTGTTCAACACACCGGCGACGGCGTCCGCGTCGCGTTCGAATCGGCACGTTCCGCACTTGATGCGGCTGTGGACGTGCAGCGGGCGTTGGGGTTGCCGGTGCGGATGGTGATTGCGTCGGGCGAGGCCGAACTCCGTGGTGGCGACTACGACGGGATGGCCGATCTCTAATTGCCGGCGAGCACGATGGCGTCAGGCGGTCAGGAGGCGTTGGTCAGTCGGGTGTCGTACTCGGTGGCGAGGTCGCGCAGTGCTTGGCTGCAGTTTCCAGTGAATGACGATCCGTGCATCAGCGCGAGTGTGGTTGGCTCGAGGTCGGCGAGTTTGCGGATGGTGGGAGCGGTGTTCGGGGTGAGGCAGGTCGCACCGAAGACATCCTCGGCGAAAGCTGCCAGCGTGACGATGTCGTCGCTGGTGGTGGCGGGGCCATTGCCGAGGTGGGTGAACAGATCGCCGCACAGCAGGGTGCGCGTGGTCTGGTCGAAGAGCACGCGTGCTTCCCAGCCGTGCGGCACGTGAGGGGTGTCGATGTGGACGATGCTGTGCCGCCCGAGTTCGATGACCTGACCGTCGGCCAGCGGTAGCGGGGCGCGGTCGGCGAGGTCGTTGAGCGACACCATGCATCCGAGTCCGCCGTGGGCGACTTGCGCCTGGGCCGCCGCGTCAAGGAAAAGGTTCATCGAGCCACACTCATCAGATTCCACGTGACCGAAGGTGATCCAGCGGAGTGTGTGGAGTGGCAGCACCGTCGCGATCGCTTCGGACACGAGCGGGAACATTGCTCGCGGGCCGGTGTGGAACAGCATGGGCTGTTCGTCGTCGATGAGGAACTGGTTGAACGTGAAGCCGGTGGGGCCGACGTCGGGAACGAAGGTCGAGAGTCGATAGATGCCTTCGGCGATCTCGTTGACAGTTGTTTCCATGGTGTGTCCTTTGTTTTGTAGTGCGGAGTGTTGGTGAGGTCAGAGCGGAAGCGGGTGGCGCAGGATGCCCTCGCCGTGGCCGCGCTCGGCGAGGATCGTGACGAAGTCGATCGAGTCCATGTGCAGGTGCTCTCCGCCGGCGCCGGCGGTGTAGCGACCGCCGGCGGGGCCGTCGAGTTCGAGCGTGAACGGCTCACCGTGGGTTGCTGCCCATTCGGTGATGATGTCGGCCAGGATGCGACCATCGTGTTCGGCATCGGCGTTGAATGGCTTGCCGGTCGCGTGAGCGAGGTCGATGCGGTGCATCCACACGTCGCGGGTGAAGCCGATGTCGAACAGGTAGGCCAACGGTTGACGTCCAACGGGTGCTGGCAGCTTCAGTAAGGGCAGCTTGGCGATCGGGCGGGGCAGCTCGGTCCTGGAGCGAAGTGCTTTCGCTGACCCGGTGTCCCACTCGGCGATCAGCTCGGTGGTTGTCAGCTGTGAGCGCTCGCGGACCTGGAGCTCGTTCATGCCGTCCCACCAGTATTTGGCGCCGATCTCGGCGACGAGCGGGCGGCCGCTGCGGACTTGGCGTACGAACTCGCGCGGCGAAGCTTGGCCTGCGGTGGAGCCAACGACGTGCGCCGCGAGTGACCGGACGTCCCACAGGGCGCAGTCGGTGGGCTTGGCCCAGTCGTCGGTCGAGAAGCTGCGTAGCTGCTCGCCGAACTTGGAGTTCTCGACTGCCGTGATGTGCATCGCCTCGCGGTGCTTGATTCTCGGGACGGTCATGACATCCACTGCGGTTGTCTGGTTCATCGTTGCTTCTCTCTTGGTGGTTGGTGTGGTTTCGGGGCGGGTTTGGGCGACGTTGCGCTACGCCGGTCCACATCGGCAAGGAACATCGCGACCGCTGGACCCGCGAGCCGGACCCAGCGGTCTCCGCCAGGATCGTTGGCCACCTGTTGATCGCACAGGCCGGCTACGAGCGCGGTGAACATGTCAAGGTTCTCCGTCCCCGAGACGCCCGCAGCGGCCAGCATGCCCCCTGCCACCTCGGTGAACTCGAGGGCAAGCGCGTAAGACTCTGGCGATGGTTCGAAGCCGGGGATGGTTCGCTGAAACAACAGCTGGAAGCGAACGATGTCGAC
>JAYVMH010000056.1:0-9450 GCA_043759015.1 Actinomycetota bacterium | reverse complement strand
CCGATCTCGAAGCGACGATCGCCGCGCTCGCGGCCGACGCAGTTGTGGCGATCGGTCTCGCGCCGATCTCCAGCGAGGCCCGCGAGGAGCTCGTTTCGCTGGCCGCGTACGTGAGCCAGCGCCAGGTCTGAGCGCGGTCCGTCGCGATGTGCCGACGGCAACGACGCGTCAGGCGCGGGCGTATGCCGCGACGGCGGACGCGATGGTGCCTTCGGCGACGCCCACCTCGTCGACGACGGCGTCGAGCCACGGCGGTCGCAGCACCGCCGCGACCGTGATCGGTTCGAGCAATCCGGAGTGCTCCACCGCCAGCCGGGCGAACAACGCGGCGTAGTCGCGTGGACGAAGGTCGCGCGACAGCTCGAACAACGCGTAGGGGTCGGGTGTCGTCGCCGAGGGTTCGAGCACGACCACGCTCGACGACGTGGGCCCGGTGGGCCCGCCCCACAACCCTGGGCCGTCGCCCAGCACGGCGCCGCGGACCGACTTCGGCCGTGCGCCGGCCAGCAGCAGCGCAACGTATGCGCCGAGGCCGCGGCCCACGACCGTGGCCACGCCGAGCGACTCGAGTGCGATGTCGGCGTCGGCGAGCATGATCTCGGCCGAGTAGCCGCCGCCGGCGGGCATGTCGGAAGCGCCATGGCCGGTGAAGTCCAGCGCGTGCACCGGTCCCGGCCACCCCGCCGCCCACGCGGGCACCGACGAGGGCGACTGCTCGCCGAGGCCGTGCAGAAGCAGCAGCGCGCGCCCGCTGCCACCGCGCAGCTGATGGAGCGCGAGCTGCACCCGGTAGTGGGTGAGGCGGGTGATGGTCACGAGGAAGCCCCCAGGAACTCGAGGACGAGCTTTTCCACGGCGTCGGGTTGTTCGATGTGCACGAAGTGCCCGGCGCCGTGCATCACCTCCAGGCGGCCGCCCTCGGGCAGGTACTTCGCGATCTGGGCGGGAATCGTGCCCCACCCCATCGGCTCTTCCTCGCCCGCCAGCAGACCCAGGAACGGCATGCCCAGACCGGGCAGACGGGTGGTGGTCCACTCCGGTCGCCACGGGCCGAACCCGCCGAACCGCATCGAGGGGTCGAGCTTCCAACGCCAGCCGTCGGCGTCTTCGCGGGCGCCGGCGGTGACGAGGTGGCGCAGCCATTCGATGGAGAGGCGCGGATTCATCTTCGCCCGTCGTTGGGCCAGCTCCTCCTGCGTGCCCGCCTTGCGCACCGCGGTGGCGGTGGAGCGGCGATGATCCAGCCACGAGCCGATGTCGCTCGCCACCATCCGGGTGCGTTCGTGCTCGGCAACGTCGCTCATCGGTCGTTTCCACGGCAAGCCGTCGAAGTTCACGAGGTGGCTGAACCGGAACGGCTGGGCGTCGGCGAGTTGGATCATCAGCGCGCCACCCTTGCTGTGCCCGATGACGGGGGCGGGCTCGTTGGTGATGTGGCCGATCACCCCGATCGCATCGCGGATGTCCGAGTCCCAGCCGTAGAGCGCGGCGTGCTCGCTGTCGCCGTGGCCGCGTTGATCCCAGGTGATGACACGCCACCCGGCCCGCGCCAGTCGGGGGGCGAACTCGTCGTACGTGCGCCCGAAGTCCATGCCACCGTGCACCAGGAAGAGTGGGTGCGCCGACTCGTCGCCCCACTCGTGGACGGCGATGCGCACGCCGGAGGTGACGATGTCGTACTCGCGTGCCGGTGTCTCGGCACCCGGGAAGTTCGTCGACGTCATCTCGCGAGGCTACGTGTCGCTCCGCGATCGCGACCAACCGGCGTAAGCTCCGCCTCGTGAGAGGCTTCCGTCTGGGGTCGATGGCCGTCGCCGCGATGTTGTTGCCGGTGCTCGCCGGTGCGTGCGGCAGCGATGCCCGATCGGGCGGCACCCTCCCGCCGATGATTACGACCACGACGTCGACCTCCACGATCTACGTCACGACCACGACGATCCTCACGTCGTACATCGTGCAGCCGGGCGACACGCTCAGCAAGATCGCCGGCCGGTTCGGCGTCACCCAGGCCGAGCTGATGGCGCTGAACGGGATCACCAACCCCGATCACATCGAGAAGGGACAGAAGTTGAAGCTGCCCCAGGCCGCACCGACGGTCACCAGCAGGCCCCCGGTTGTGGCGTCGAGCAGCAGCTCGACAGGCTGACAGAGTACTTCGGTCCCTAACGACAAAGGGAGCGCTTTGGTAAGCTTCCGCCCATGAGCTTTTGGCCGACCAAGGAGCACTGGAGCGTGGAGATCCCGCTCCGCGCCGAGCACTACCTCTGCCCCTCGCTGGCGGAGACCGGCTTCGTGGCGCTCACGCCGTACCCCGGCGGGATTCCCAACGCCGAGTGGGAGGAGCTCGAGTACCTGGACTGGAAGAGCGGCGGCGACACGAACTTCGCCCCACTTGCCTCCGCCGATGGTCAGCTCGACTGCCGCGGCTTCTGGGACAAGGGCAAGACCGACAAGGACGCGCTCTGGACCCCCAACGCCTCGAAGGCGCCCACCCTGCAGCGATACGTGGAGAGCATCGGTGCCAACTTCGGCCGGGTGCGGATCATCAAGCTCGAACCCCAGGATCACGAACAGGCGCTGAAGAGCTTCCACCGCGACGACAACAACCGGTTCAACCCGGCGGGTACGGGCTGGGTCGTGCGCACCTGGATCGAGCTCACCGACGACCCGGACAGCTACATGCTGTTGATGGATGTGGACGACGAACACCTGCCCATCCCGAGCACCGAACGTCGGGTGCCGCTGCCCCGGTTCTCGCGATTCGTGGTCGACACGCAGCGCCTGTGGCACGTCGTCGTGCACCACGGCAACGCTCCGCGCTACGGGCTGATCACCAGCGTCGAATGCACACCGCATCTGCAGGGCTGGATCGACAGTCAGGTTCCCGCACTCGTCTGAACGCCCGCCCGGCGGGTCGAGCCTCTAGCCTGCCGCCGTGCCGATGCCCGATGCCGACTACCGCCCGATGGGTGTCGACGTCCATCTCGTCGGCCCGCCTGCGGAGCTGATGGATGCCGTCGATGCAGGGCTGGGTCGCTACCCGGTCGACCTCGGCGTGCGCGGCTCACTCGACGTGCGCGTGGCGGTGCACGTCGACGTCGAGGGCGACCCGGCGTGGCCACGAGTGACGTCCGAGGACGGTGCCGATCGGCTGGTCGTTCGATGCGGTTCCGCGGTCGCGACGCTGGAGTACGCAACCGGCTCGGTCGAGCTCGACCTCCCGTCGTCGATCCTGGCGGTGCCGGACGCCCTGCGCTTGTTCGTCGAGTCGGCGTTCACCGCGTCGTTGGTCCGCTCCGGTCGGTTGGTGGCTGTTCACAGTGCGCTGGTGCAGCATCACGGTGTCGGGCTGTTGCTGCGCGGTCCCTCGGGTGCCGGCAAGAGCACGCTCACGTACTCGTGCCTGCGCCGCGGGTTGCAGATCTGCAGCGACGACTGGGTGTACGCACCCACCCACGTTCCCCCCGGGCGGTTCGCCGGGTACCCGTGGCGACTGATGATGACCGAGGATGCTGCTGCGCGGTTCGCGGAGCTGGCGCAGCTGGACACGGTGCCGCACCCGGCCGCGGAGGGGCGCAAGGTGCCGGTCGTGCCACCGGTCGATCAACAACTGGCGACCGCTCACGCGACGGCCGTCGTGCTGCTCGATCCGTCACCCGAACTGTCGCTCCAACCCCTCGATGCACACGAAGCGTTGGAGAGTTTCTGGTCGCCCGCTCTCCCCACCGAGCGCGAGCACCTGTCTGCCGAATGGGTGCAGCAGCTCCTCGATCGACCGGTGTTCGTCCTTCGCCGCGGCACCGACCCTGCCGCCGCGGCTCAACTGCTGATGGGCCTCGCCGACAGCCTGCGGTAGAGCGCGTCGAACGACGCGGCAGTGTGGGCCGCGTCGTGCCGGATCGCCCACCCGAGTGCTCGTTGGGCCAGTGCGTCGCGCCGTGGCCGGTCGTCGATCAAGCGCGTGATCGCCGTGGCGAGCTCGGCGGGATCACGGCCAAGGATCGTCGCCGCCGCGGGTGGCGTCAGCGCGGCGAAGTCGGCCACGTGACCCACCGCGGTGCCGACCGTCGGCACGCCGCACGCGGCAGCTTCCACCACCGCGAGCGGGCCGGCGTCGTGATGGGAGGTCAGCACGTGCAGCACCGCGCCGCGCAGCACCATCGCCAGCTCGCTATGGTCCACGTGGCCGAGGAACGTCACCCGGTCGGCGATGCCGAGCTGCTCGGCCAACCGGCGGTGGTGCCCCTCGAGCGTGTCGCCGCCGGCGACGGTCAGCGTGATCGACGGGTCGCGGGCCATCGCCAGCGCGGCTGCGTGCAGCAAGAGGTCTTGGTCCTTCACCCGGTTGAGCCCGGCGACGTGGACGAGGTGGTGCGGGCGTTCGACGACGAGCGGGTAGGGCGACAGCACGCGCCGATCCGCTCCGAGCGGGATCACCTCACCGAGGCGCCCTCCCGCGCGGGCGACGTGGGCGTGCATCCAGTCCGTCGCGACCGTCACCTCATCAGCCCCGCGGAGCGCGGTGAGCGCCAGCCGGCGAGCACCGCGCTGCAGTCCACCGCCGTAACCGATCGACGGCATCGACGCGAGCTCGCCGCCGCCCACGCTGACGACGGAGCGAGCACCGAATCGTCTCGCGGCCGCGACGGCGGCGAGACCGGGAAGGTTCGCCCACAGGCCGTGCACGACCTCGGGGCGGAAGTGGCGGCCGATCACGCGCGGGACCGACGCGAGCACTCGCGCGACATCGGCCTTCGAATGCTTCCCGAGGGGCACGTTCACGACCGGTGCGCCGAACAGCGTCCACTCCCGGCTCTCGCGGTCGTGCCCGATCGCGACCACGACCACCTCGTGGTGTTCCGCCGTCGACTCGATGAGGTGGTGCACGAATGGGATGACCCGGTCCCCGCCGGGCGGGTCCACGCCGCCGGGAACCACGAACGCGATTCGCACCCCGGCAGTTTCGCACGGGTCCGACATGGCAGCGCAGCGGACGGTTGGAAGACCCGGCGTTAGTGTCGTGCGATCGTGGTCCCCTCCGTGTCTCCTCTGCGATCACGCCAGCTCGAACTGGTTCAGGCCGTCGTTGCGCGCGTCCGTGGTGTCGATCCGTCCCGCTCGTCGCCGGCGTCGTGGACGCTGCCCGACGTTCAGCTCGCGGGGCTCGCCACGGGGCTCACCGCGCTTGCCACGGTGGTGGGCGTGTTCGAGGACGCATCGCCCGACGTGCAGACGCATCTGCGGGAGCAATGCCGGCAGGTGGCTGCGCGGCACCATCGATTCGCAGCGTTGACGCCGGCCGTACTGGCCGCGCTGGCCGACGCCGACATCGTCGCGGTCCCCGTGAAGGGCGCGGTGCTCGGCGGCAGCGCCGGCGGCGCGCCGGCCTGGCCCGACCCGGCGACGCGCCCCATGAGCGACATCGACCTGCTGGTGCCTGCCCGACACCGTGCACAGGCCGCGGCCGTACTGGAGCGATCCGGATGGGCGATGCATGCCACGAATCCGCACGAGGACACGTTCCTTGCATGGGGCGGCGGCGGCGTCGGTCGCACGGATGGTGAATCGGTGGACCACAACGGTCGCATCGAGGTTCACCCCGGTTGGGTCGAGTTCCTGCACGGCTACACGGTCCGCGGGTTCGACATCGAACGGTACGCCGTCGCTCAGCAGGAGGGTGGTGTGCGGCTCGGCGAACCCGCGCTCGCCGCGCATGTGATCGGACACCTCGCCTCCACCGTCGTGCGGGCCGAGGTACGGGCCGTGAACGTTCTCGATGTGTGGTTCCTGCATCAGCGCGGACTCGACTGGGCCTCTGTGGCGTCGGTGATGGCGGCGGTCGACCCGCGTCTCACCGCGCCGGGGTTGTGGCTCGTCGACCGGCTGCTGCCTGGGGTGGTTCCTGCAGCGGTGCTCGGTGCCGAGATGCGCCGTCTGCCCAACGGCGAGCTGTTGCGGCGGACCGAGACGGCCGCCGTGCTGCGCGACCCGGGCGAACGCACCTCCGCCCGCTGGCGATCGGCGTTCGCCACGTCGGGCACCGAACGCGCGGCTGTCGTTCGTCAACTCGGCCGATCCGCGGCCGGGCGGATGCGGTTGCGGGTGGCGGGGCGCGCATGATGCACGTCGCGATCGTGATGCCACCGGCAACCGAGCTGTCGCCCGACGACGCGCTCGACCGTTGGGGCACCGTGACCGGCGCCGCCTCCGCGCTCCTCGCCGCTGGAGAGGTCGTCCCTACCGTCCACGCACGGCACCGAGTCGACTCGGCCACCGTGGAACGCGATGGGGTGACCTACCGGTTCCACTCATCCGACGGCGCGCTTGCACGGGCCGTGCGCGCCGAGCGACCGGCGGTCGTGCACGTCCACGGGCTCGGCTGGACGCGCCTGCTGCTCCGCCTTCACCACGCGGGTGCGTCGATCGTCGTGCAACACCACGGCGAGCCACCGTTCACCGGGCGCCGCAAGTGGGCTCATCGACTCGTGCGCCGGAGCATCTCGGCCTACCTGTTCACCGGCGCGTCGCTGGGCCAGGCCGACCCGTGGATCGCGGCCGGGGTGATCCGGGTCGATGCACGGTGCTGCGAAGTGCTCGAATCGGCGTCGCTCCTGCCGGCTGATCGGCCGGAGGAAGCCGCCGCCGTCGTGCTGCAGGGCCAGCCGGTGGTGCTGTGGGTCGGGCGGCTGATCGACAGCAAGGACCCGTTGACCGCGATCGATGGCTTCGCACTCGCCGCCGCCCGTGTCGCCGGCGCGCATCTCCACCTGCTGGTCACCGAACGCGCGATGGAGTTCACGGTTCGCGCGAGGCTGGCGGAGTTGGGTGAGGTCGCGCAGCGGATTCACTTGCACGACGCCGTGCCGTACGCCGAGATGGCCGGTTGGTATCGCGCGGCAGGTCTGTTCCTGTCGACCAGCCGACGAGAAGGTTCCGGGTACTCGTTGATCGAAGCTGTGACCTGCGGTTGCATTCCGGTCGTGAGCGCCATCGCGCCGCACCTGGCCATCATCGGCGAGTGCGGGACGTCGTTTCCCGTCGGCGACGCCGTCGCGGCCGGGGCCGCTCTCGAGCGCATGGCAGCGGGTTGGGTCCCGGGCTCGGTCGAACCAACCGTCGCCGAACGGCGTACCCTCTTGTCATGGGGGAGCGTCGCAGCCCAGATGTACGCGGCATACTGCTCCTCCACCGCCTGAGGTAATGACGCAAGAGGGACGACGAACAGATGGCAACAGTGCTTTTGGCGCACTCTTACTTCTTGCTGCTCGATCCGAAGCAGCACGCCAAGATGAAGCCGTACCCGCCGCTGAACACGTTGTACGCGGCGACGGTGTTGCGCAACGACGACATCGATGTGGCTCTGTTCGACGCCATGCTCGCGCCGGACGAGTTCGCGTTCCAGGCGAGCCTCGACCAGCACCGGCCGGAGATCGTCGTGCTGTTCGAGGACAACTTCAACTTCCTGTCCAAGATGTGCCTCACCCGCATGCGCGAGGCGGCGGTCGCGATGATCGGCATGGCCCGTGCGGCCGGCTGCCGGGTCGTGGTCTGCGGTGCCGACGTCACCGACCATGCCGAAGTGTATCTCGCGGCCGGTGCCGAGGCGTGCCTGCTCGGCGAAGGTGAGCACACCATGCGCGAGGTCGTCGGGATCTGGCGTGGGCCCGATCCGCACCGGTCGCTCGCCGACATCGCCGGTCTGGCCACGCTCGCGAACGGTGAGGTCGTGTCCAACGGCCATCGGTCGATCGAGCGCCACCCCGACGTGTTCGGTCTTCCCGCCCGCGACCTCGTGGACATGGAGGCGTATCGCACCGCGTGGTACTCCCAGCACGATCGCTTCTCGCTCAACCTGGTCTCCACCCGCGGTTGCCCCTACTCGTGCAACTGGTGCGCCAAGCCGATCTGGGGCCAGCGCTACTCGATGCGATCGGCCGAGGCGGTGGCCGACGAGGTCGTCCACCTCGCGAAGCACTATCGGCCCGACCACCTGTGGTTCGCCGACGACATCTTCGGGCTGCGCAGCGACTGGCTGGCGAAGTTCGCCGACCGCATCGAGGCGGCAGGGGTGCGTGTGCCGTTCACGATGCAGAGTCGATGCGATCTGATGAACGAACAGGCGGTCGACGCCCTTGCCCGCTCCGGGTGCGAGGAGGTGTGGCTCGGCGCGGAGAGCGGCAGCCAGCGGATCCTCGACGCGATGGACAAGGAGATTACGCTCGAGCAGATCCGCACCGCTCGCGAGCGACTCGGCGAGAAGGGCATCCGGGCGTGCTTCTTCATCCAGTTCGGCTACCCGGGCGAGACGTGGGCCGACATCGAGTCGACCGTGTCGCTGGTGGCCGATCTGCTGCCCGACGACATCGGCATCAGCGTCAGCTACCCGCTGCCCGGCACGCGGTTCCACGAGATGGTGAAGCTGGAGCTCGACGACCAGGCGAACTGGCAGTTCTCTGGCGACCTCGCGATGATGTTCCGGGGCACGTATCCCACCGAGATCTATCGCGAGCTCCACCTCAGCCTGCACGACCTGCACGACCTTCGTCGCCGCGAGGCCGGGCTCGGTCGGGCCAAGCACACCCTGCTCGACGACCTCCCGCGCGACGCGCACCGCGCCCGAGTCGAGGCACGATGGGCCGCGCTCCGCGCCCGTGAGGTCGCCGAACGCAACCCCAACCCCACCCGGCTCCGCATCCCGGTGCTTGCCGACTAGGAACCGCCGTGTACCACGAGACCGAGCTCTCGCGCCGGTTGCAGGAGACCGCGCACGCCTTCGACAGTGTGGCGCCCACCTACGACGGCCCCCAGGGCAACAACGACCTGATCCAACGAATGCGCGAGATCGTGTGGCGCCAGATCGACGAGCTGCTGCCCGCGACCTCGGCGCAGGCGCAGATGATCGACCTCGGCTGCGGCACGGGGATCGACGCACAGCACTTCGCCGAGCACGGCCACCACGTCGTCGCCACCGACTGGTCGCCGGCGATGGTCGAGCGAGCCGCGGCGCGAGGGGCAGTCGTGTCGCCCGGCACCATCGAAGCGGTGCACGCCGGCGCGCAGGAGTTGCATCACCTCGCCCGGTCCCACGCGGGGCGATTCGATCTCGCCTATTCGAACTTCGGGCCGCTCAACTGCGTGCCGGACCTCGCCGCCACGGCCCGGTCGCTGGCCACGCTCGTGCGGCCGGGGGGTCATGCACTGTTCACGGTGATCGGGCGTTGGTGCCCGTGGGAGATGGCGCACTACGTGCGCAAGCGCCGGTGGGCGCGGGCGAAGGTTCGCTTCGCCAAGGAGATCACCCCCGTTGGCATGAACGGCGGCACGATCTGGACGCGGTACCACACGCCCCGCGAGTTCGCGCGCGAGTGGATAGGCAGCGACGCGCAGTGGCAGCTCGTCCGTTACGAGGGGCTCAGCACGTTCGTGCCGCCGCCGTACCTGACCTCGATG
>JAYVMH010000055.1:0-9452 GCA_043759015.1 Actinomycetota bacterium | reverse complement strand
CGTTGCCGGCGATGCGGATGAAGTTGATGTGCTGGTCGCTCGCCACGGGCTCGGCGCGCAGGTCGAGCAGTGCGTCGCCGATCTCTCTCGCGCCCGCCGTTCGGCTCGGTTGCTCCTGCAGCCAGCGCAGCACGCGGCTACCGGTGCCGATCCCCGCAGTCGGCGCAACGACGTCGAGCGCCCGTTCGAGCGCCCGTTCGAGCTCACCGATCAGCGAGCGACCGGCGGGCTCGGCCGCGGGGAGGTTCCACGATGCAAGGCCCTGCCAGATCGGGTCGGGTGGCCCGTCCGCAACGGTGAACTTCGCCAGCTGCTTGGAGGACTCGAGCAGCGCGTCGATCGCCTGAGCCGCACCCGCGGCCCCGGCCTCGAGCATCACGCCGAGCTGGTAGCTGGTGATCAGGTGGCAGAGCAATTGCAGTTCGTTGAGGTCGTGCAGCATCGCTTCGAGGTCGAGCCTCGGCTGCTCGGCCTGTGCCATGCGGGCGACGCGTTGGAGCGCAGACACGGTGCGATGGAGGGAGTCGCCGACGAGCACGTTCGGGTTGTCGTCGGCGACCCGCCGGAACGCCGCCGCGAGATCGTCCTTGGCGATCGAATCGTTCGGTGCATCGAGGAGCGGCGCGACCCGCGGCCGCCCTGGGGCGTGCCAGTGCAGTTCCGCAGCGGGGTCGACGGCGGCGCGGAGCAACTGTGCGGCGATGACGGCGCGCACCTGACCCTTCACCTGCTCGGAGGTCAGCCTTCTGCCATCGAGAAAGCGTTCGAGCGCGAGGTGTGCCTGCACGTCGCGTCGGTTCACGGCGTCGTTGTGCTCGCGCAGCAGTTCGATGTCGGCGCTGATCGACTCCGAGTTCTTCCCCCTCATCGCCAACACAACCTGCACGGCAGTGGTGGGGTCGGGCTCGACGGCGTCGTTGCCGCCGCCGCCCGGGTCCGGGTGCAGGTACAGCAAAACACGTCGGGTATGCCCCGTGGCGGGCACGTGATAGATCGCGCGCACGGCACGGGCCACGGGGACGTTGTCGATCACCCCGCCGTCCATGATCTCGACGCTCGGCCTCGAACCCGTGAACGCTCCGACCAGCCTGCTGCCGAACGTCGCGTGATCGAAGCGACGAGGCTCGAACAGACCGGGCAGGCTGCTCGTTGCTCGCCCGATCTCGGCGAGGGCCTCCAGGTTCCCCACCGTGCCGGGCCGGTCCGCGAAGCCGTCGAGGCCCCTCGACTCCGGACCACGCCTGGCGACGTGGAAGTAGGCGTCGCTGCGCTTCTCGTGGATCGCTTGACCGGGCACGTCTCGGAACGCGATCGGGTTCGCCCGCACCAGCGTCGCGCTGGCGAAGACGGCCAGTGGCTGCGTCGGTGGCGTGCCGGTGGCGGATTGCTGCGCGTGGGAGAGGGCATCGTGGAGCCGTTCGAGGAAGTACTGACCGTCGAGCACCGAGCGGTGGTCGAAGGCACGGGCCGTGTTCGGCGACTTCACCAGCCGATGGATGTCGGCGGCCTCCAACCACAGTGGGAAGAACTCGTCGAAGGGTCGGTTGGTCTGGATCGCGACGGCGAGCATCACCGCGTTGAGCCCACCCGCGCTCGCGCCCGACATCACATCGACCTGCGCTTCGCGCCGGTACCCCGACGCGGCGAGGAGGTCGCCCCAGAACCCGATCCCGCGACGCATCTCGTCGACCTCGGCCACGGCACCGGCGATCCACACCGCGAGGCTCACGCCTCCGTTCATGGACAGCGCGAGTCGGAGCTGACGGCGCTGGGATTCGTCGGGTCCCATGCCGCGATCATGGCCGAGAAATCGCCGCTGTCAATCGGCGATAGCGTGTCCAGCCCTGTGACGTTCGACCACTCACTCGATCCGTTCCCGGAGCTGCGCGTGGAACGTGAGTACTTGCGATCCTCGCGTGCCTCGCGAGACAGGATGATCGAACGATTCGAGTCGCTGGACCCCGATGCGTCGGCCGACGAGATCACCAAGGAGTACATCGAGGTCACCGTCGCCGAGGCGCTCGAGGACCTGCGATCGCCCGGCGCGGGGGAGTTCTTCGGCCGGATCACCGAGGAGGGCCCGGCCGGCGATCGCTGGTACATCGGGCGGCGACACATCGAGGACGATCGCCACGAACCGGTGGTGGTGGATTGGCGCGCCCCGATCGCGGCGCCGTTCTATCGCGCCACCCACGTGGATGCGTTCGGCCTCGCCCACCGGCGCCGGTTCACCCTCGCCGATGCCGACCTGACCGCGTACCTCGACGAGCAGCTCGACGATCCGGATCACGATGCAGCGGGCTCGGGCATCCCGGATCCGGTGCTGGCCGAGATCGGTGCGGCGCGAACGGGTGCGATGAAGGAGATCGTGGCCACGATCCAAGCCGAGCAGGACGTCGTCATCCGCGCCCCGCTGGATCAGGTGCTCGTCGTGCAGGGCGGGCCCGGCACCGGGAAGACCGCCGTGGGGCTTCACCGCGCCGCCTACCTCCTGTTCGAGCACCGTCGCCGGCTGGTGCGCGACGGCGTGCTGGTGGTCGGGCCGAACAAGGTCTTCCTCGACTACATCGGCAACGTGCTGCCGTCGCTGGGCGAGCGCAGCGTCCAGCAGCGCACGGCGCTCGACCTGTGCGTTCCGAAGGTCGAGATCCGCGGCGTCGATGCCGAGGGTGATCGCCGGCGCAAGGGGAGCGAGGAGATGCTCGCCACGCTGGCAGCATCATCGACCGCGCATGTGAAGGTGCCCGATGCCGACCTGCGCGTCCCGCTCGGGGCGCGCACGCTCACGATCACCCGCGACGAGATCGCGGCCTGGTTGGATCAGGCCCTCGATGCGAGCTCACCGGTGAACAAGCGGCGCGACTCGCTGAAGGGAATGGTGCAACGCGACATGCTGCGCCGCTACGACCGTGACGACGTGTGGGAGAAGGCTGCGGAGCTGCGCGCGGCGCTCACCAGGGCGTGGCCGACCGCGCAACCCGTCAGGTTCGTCGACCAGTTGCTCGCCGGTCCGAGTGGCAAGCGCCGGCGATGGACCGTGGCGGATCAGTTCCTCGTCGACGAAGCGAACTCGTTGCTCGTCGGCACGCCGTTCACCTACGGACACGTCGTGGTCGACGAATCGCAGGACCACAGCGCGGTGGCACTGCGCTGCATCGGCCGGCGCAGCCCTGGTGGGTCGATGACGATCCTCGGCGATCTCGCCCAGAGCACCACACCGGCGGGGCAACGCGACTGGGGCGACGTGATCCGGCTGCTCCATGCCGACGCAGCCGAAGTGGCCCACCTGACGATCGGCTATCGCGTGCCGGCGCCGATCCTCGATGTGGCCAACAGGTTGCTGCCGTTCACGGGTGTCAGCTCGCAGGCGAGCCGCAGCGTTCGAGCCGAGGGCGATGCACCTGCCTTCCGGCTCGTCGATGCCGGTTCGCTGGCGGCCGCGGTCGCGAGTGAGACGCTGGCCGTCAGGCACCGTCATCACAACACGGGGATCGTGGCGCCCGAGGCGCTGCACGACTCGATCACGTCCGCGCTGGCCGAGGTGGGGCTGCACGCGGTCGACCGCGTGCACGAGCTCGCCCACACCGATGTTCCGCTGTTCCATCCCGAAGCGGTGAAGGGCCTCGAGTTCGACGGTGTGGTGGTGGTGAACCCGCACGACATCTTCGACGGCAACCTGCACGACAACCTCCACGACAACCTCCACGACAACGCCCGCGGTGCGCGGCTGCTGTACGTGGCGATGACCCGCGCCGTCCAAGTCCTCCACTTCGTGTCGAGCGCCCCCCTGCCCGCCCCTCTCGGCTGACCTGGGAGTCGGTCGACGAGGATCTTCTGGGGCTGAAACATCCCAAAGTGATTTCCGGATCGGATTCGTCTCGGAAGCCGCAACGGATCGTGCCCAGTTGCGGGGACAACTGGGTCGCGAGCCGACGACGAGACTCGCCCTGCAAGACTCGGGCATGGACGATCTCGTGTACCTGACGGAGGCGGATGTGCGGCACCTGATCGAGATGCCGGCGCTCCGCGAGCGGCTTCGGTCGGTGTTCGCGATGTACTCGAGCGGTCGGGCCGACGTGCCGCCGCGCATCGCCGCCCGTGCCCCGAAGGGGATGCTCGCCGCGATGCCGGGCTACGTCGAGGGCATCGGGCTGGTCGTGAAGGCGGTGAGCGTGTTCGCCGGGAACCACGGCACCGACATCCCCTCGCATCAGGGGCTGATCGTCGTGTGCGACGAACACACCGGTACGCCGGTGGCCGTGATGGATGGTGTGGCGGTCACCGCCCTGCGGACTGCGGCATCCGCAGCGGTCGCCGCCGACCTGCTCGCTCGTCAGGACTCCTCGGTCCTCGCCATCATCGGCGGGGGCGTTCAGGGGCACTCGCACCTGCAAGCGTTCGCCGACATCCGACCCTGGTCGCAGATCAGGATCGCATCGCGTTCGAAGGGTTCGGCGATGGCGCTCGCGGCGCGCCACCCGTCGGCCACCGCGACGACGTTCGAGGACGCCGTTCGCGGCGCGGACGTGATCTGCCTCACCACCGATGCGGACACGCCGGTGATCGAACCTGCCTGGGTGTCGTCCGGTGCACACGTCGGGTCCGTCGGGAACCGCGCCGAGCTGCATCCTGGGTTCTGCACGGGCGACGTCTTCGTGGAGTGGGCAGGCGCGGCGACCACGCCTCCACCGGCGGGGGCGACCGAGTTGCAAGGTGTGGACCCGGTGCGGGTCATCGAGATCGGCCGAGTCGTCCTCGGCGAGCACCCCGGCCGTCGGAGCGCCGACCAGGTCACGGTGTACAAATCGACGGGCCACGCGATCGAGGACGCGGCGGCTGCCCGACTGGTGCTCGACGCCGCGCTCGCGCTCGGCGAGGGACTGCGGCTTCCACGCTGACCCGCGCTCGCGGCATCCCGCATGGAGCAGCCCCGCCGGCACGCGTTATGGTGCCGTTCGCAACACCCGGCGTTCGCCGCCAGCACCACATGAGGGGGAACCGTGAAGACCAAGGCCGCCATTCTCAGGGCTCGCAACACGCCGTGGAGCGTCGAGGAGATCGAGCTCGATCCGCCCAAGGCCGGTGAGGTGCTGGTCAAGATGGTCGCCAGCGGGATGTGCCACAGCGACGAGCACCTGCTCACCGGCGACCTTGCCGGCGTCACACCGGAACCACCGCTGATCGGCGGCCACGAGGGTGCCGGCATCGTGCTGGAAGTCGGTCCCGGCGTGTTCAGCGTCGCCGCCGGCGATCACGTGGTGTTCGGCTTCGTGCCCGCGTGCGGTCGTTGCCCGAGCTGCGCGTCCGGCCACAGCAACCTGTGCGACATGAACGCCATCACGGCCACGGGCATGCAGCTCAGCGACGGCACCACGCGTCACCACGGTGCCGGTGGTGAGGATCTCGCGCTCGGTGTCGGTTCGCTGGGCACGTTCGCCCATCACACGGTCGTCAACGAGGCCAGTTGCATCAAGATCGACAAGGACCTACCGCTGGACAAGGCGTGCCTGCTCGGTTGCGGCGTCGTCACCGGGTGGGGTTCGGCCGTCTACGCCGCCCAGGTGCAGCCGGGCGACACGGTGGCCGTCGTCGGGTGCGGTGGCATCGGCAGCAACGCGATCCAGGGGGCCAAGCTCGCCGGCGCCCGCGTGGTGGCAGCCATCGACCCGGTCGAGTTCAAGCGCGAGAAAGCGATGGAGTTCGGCGCCACGCACACGCACTCCTCCATCCAGGAAGCGCTCGGTGCGTTGGAGCAGACCACGTGGAACCGTGGCTTCGACAAGGTGATCATGACGTGCGGCGTGGGCAACGGCGACGTGCTCGGCGAGGCGTTCTGGCTGGGCGGCAAGCGGGCCAAGATCGTCGTCACCAACATCCACCCGTCCACCGAGACCACCATCGCCATCCCGGCGCTGTTCCTCACCGTGTTCGAGAAGCAGCTCATCGGTTCGCTGTTCGGCTCGGCCAACCCGCGCGTGGACATCCCGAAGTTGCTCGAGCTCTACTCGCAGGGACTGCTCGACCTCGACGGACTGGTGACCAGGACGTACCCCATCGAAGGCATCAACGAGGGCTACGCGGACATGAACAACGGCAAGAACATCCGTGGGGTGCTCGTCTACGAGCACTGACGTACACGACACACGGCACGACACACGATCAAGAGGGGAATGCGTCATGGGGGAACAGCGCAAGTGCCGCGCCGCGGTGCTGCACGGCGTGGGCCAGCAGTGGCAGATCGAAGAACTGACCATCGACCCGCCCAAGGTCGGTGAGCTGATCGTCCAATGGAAGGTGGCCGGTCTGTGCCACAGCGACGAGCACTTCGTCACCGGCGACATGGTGGTGCCCGCCGAGATGTTGGAGATGGCCGGTCTGCCCCCGATGTTCCCGATCATCGCCGGCCACGAGGGTGCCGGCGTCGTTGTGGAGTTGGGCCCCGGCGTCACGAGCGTGCAGGTGGGCGACCACGTGTCGGCCAGCTTCATCCCTTCGTGCGGCAGGTGCCGCTACTGCAGCAGCGGCCGTCAGAACCTGTGCGACAACGGCATCGGGGCAATGCAGCCGGGGATGATCACCGACGGCACCGATCGCCACTTCGTCGACGGCAAACCGGTGAACTTGATGGCAAAGCTCGGCACGTTCGCCGAGTACTCGTGCGTCGCCGAGATGTCGGTCATCAAGGTCGACGCCGATCTTCCCCTCGAGGCGGTCGCGCTCGTCAGCTGTGGCGTCGCCACGGGTTGGGGCTCGGCCACCAAGCGCGCCGATGTCCGCCCCGGCGACACGGTCGTGGTGGTGGGCATCGGTGGCATCGGCATCAACGCGGTGCAGGGCGCGGCCATGGCCGGCGCCAAGCGTGTCATCGCCGTCGACCCGGTCGAGTTCAAGCGTGAGAAGGCGATGGAGTTCGGGGCGACGCACACGTTCGCGTCGATGGAGGAAGCGTTCCCGGCCGTCACCGAGATGACCTACGGCCAGATGGCCGACAAGGTGATCATGACGCCGGGCGTGATGTACGGGAACCTGATGCAGCTCGGTACGGCGCTCGCCGGCAAGGGTGGCACCATCGTGGTCACCGCGGTCGCGCCGATGAGCCAGACCGAGTCGTCGGTGAACCTGTTCGAGCTGGCCATGTGGAACAAGGAGATCAAGGGCACGATCTTCGGTTCGCTCAACCCGCGGTCCGACATCCCTGCGCTGCTCGGCCTCTACCGCGAGGGCCAGTTGAAGCTCGACGAGTTGATCACCCGCCGCTACAAGCTGGAGGAGATCAACGAGGGCTACGAGGCGATGCGGCAGGGCCTCAACATCCGCGGCATCATCGTCAACGAGTGAGCTCCGTGAACGAGGAGAGCGGGCTCGTCCAGCGGGTGCTCACACGCGTCGTCGGTCGCATGCGTGAGATCGAGCTCGTGGTTGCCGCGCTCGCCGCCGATCGTCACGTGCTGTTGGAAGGTCCGCCCGGCACCGGCAAGAGCACGCTGCTGCGCGCCGTGGCGCACGAGCTGGGGCTCGGGTTCGAGTTCGTCGAAGGTAATGCGGAACTGACCCCCGCTCGCCTCGTGGGCCACTTCGACCCCGCCCGCGTGCTCACCGACGGCTACGACCCGGAGGTGTTCGTGGACGGTCCGCTGGTCACCGCCATGCGCGACGGCTCGCTGCTGTACGTGGAGGAGATCAACCGCATCCCTGAAGAGACGCTGAACGTGTTGATCACCGTGATGAGCGAGCGCGAGCTACATGTCCCGCGGCTCGGTCGGGTCGCTGCCGCGCACGGCTTCCGACTGGTCGCGGCCATGAACCCGTTCGACGCGATCGGCACGGCGCGCATCAGCAGCGCGATCTACGACCGTGTGTGCCGCCTCTCCGTCGACTACCAGGACGCAGCCGACGAAGCATCGATCGTGCACAGCGCGCTGCCCGCGACTGCGGTCGATCCCGTGTGGCTCGCGCAGGTGGTGGAGGTCGTGCGCCGCACTCGCGTGCACGCCGATGTGCGCATCGGGTCGTCGGTGCGCGGAGCGATCGACACCGTCGCTGTGGCGAACTCGCTGGCCTCGCTGCGCGGCGCGCACCCTCACGACCCGGCGGTCGGCCTCGACGCCGCACTGGTCGCCCTCAGCGGACGACTTCGCCTGCGCGAGGGTTGCAGCCGGAGCTCGGAGGCGATCGTCACCGAGATCTGGCACGACGTGTTCGGTGTCGCGGTCGAGCCGGGCGAGGGTGATGGAGAGGGAAAAGCCCACGCCCCGACGGGGGCCGGCAGCGCCAGATGAGGTTGCCCTCCGTGAAGGAGGGCGATGCGGCCGACGCGGAGATCGCACAGAACCAGAAGCGGACGAAGTCGCGCCGCGACCTGGCGCGCAACCCGCGCTTCGAACAGATCTCACCCGAGGTCGGCGAGCTCGACGAGTCGGCCGTCGACGAGGCGATGAGCGAAGACCCCGACGAGACGCTCGCGCTGCTCGCAGATCTGGTCGGTGCGACCGATCCGAAGCTGCGCGAGCTGGCGCGCCGGCTGGCCGGCCGACTGTTCCTCGACGTCGCCCGCCGTGGCCCGGTGCGGCCGAGGGGCATCGGGAAGCTCGTCGATCTGCCCTACCGACCCGACGGTGGCGACCTCGATCTCGACGCGAGCATGGAGGCGATCCTCGAGGGCCGCCACGGCGTGCTCGATGCGGAGCGTCTGCGCGTGAGGGGATGGGTGAGGCCGAGCACTGCGCTGTGTCTGCTGGTCGATCGCAGCGGCTCGATGGGTGGCCGACCGTTGGCGACGGCGGCGGTCGCGGCGGCGGCGGTGGCCAGCAGGTCGCCGGCCGACTACAGCGTGCTCGCGTTCGGCAAGAACGTCGTGGTGGCGAAGGGCCAGACCACACCGAAGCCGAGCGATCTGGTGGTCACCGACCTTTTGGCGCTGCGCGGCTACGGCACGACAGATCTCGCCGGCGCGCTGCTGATCGCCGCCGACCAGTTGGCGCGCAGCCGGGCCGGGCGCAAGGTGACGGTCGTGCTCAGCGACTGCCGCTGCACCGTCGGCGGCGACCCCGTGGCCGCCGCAGCGGGATTGGGCGAAGTGGTGGTGATCGCGCCGGAGAGCGACGACGACGAGGCGAGAGCGTTCGCGTCGCGCATCGGAGCCAGGCTCACCACGGTCGACGGGCCGGCCGACGCGGCCGACGCGCTGCAGAGGGTGTTGGACCCCGGCTGAGCGAGTGAGCGCCGAATCAGCAGACGACGTTGCGGTCCGGCAGGATGTCGCCGCGAGGGTTCTCCTGCGGGCCGGTCGTGGACGTGGAGCCCTTGGTCGTGGTAACCGGCGCGTTCGTCGTCGCCGTGTCGCCCGCCACGGTGGTGCTGGCGCCGCCGGTCGCCGAGGGCACCGTGCTCGAGACCGAGGTGTCGAACACCTGCTCCGGAGCTCCCGCCAGTGGCGCCTTGCCCTGGAACAT
>JAYVMH010000054.1:0-9482 GCA_043759015.1 Actinomycetota bacterium | reverse complement strand
GCACCTACTGGCCCACGCCCCGACACGCCGAACCATGGATCGAATCGGCACTCGACGTCAAGGATCGCAACGGCAACCCGATGCCCGGCTACGGCTGGATCTTCCCGGTCGGCGACGGCACCGTGAACATCGGCGTGGGCTTGCTCAGCACGTTCCGCGACTTCAAGTCCGTGAACACCACCCACCTCCTCGATGCCTACGCCCACCAAGTGGCCGAACGTTGGGAGATCGACCCCACGCAACCCGAGTGCAAGGCCACGAGCGGTCGCATCCCGATGGGCGGCTCGGTGGGCCCGAAGGCGGGGCCCACCTACCTCGTCATCGGCGACGCCGCGGGCAGCGTCAACCCGTTCAACGGTGAGGGCATCGACTACGCGTACGAGACCGCGAGGATGGCGGCACACGTGCTCCATGAGGCGCTGTCCGCCAACGACCCCACCGCGCTCCAGCAGTACCCCCGCCTGCTCGACGAGGAGTACGGCGACTACTTCAAGGTCGCCCGCCTCTTCGCCCGCATCATCGGCCGACCGACGCTGATGCGCGAGCTCACCCGCGTCGGCATGCACAGTCGCACCCTGATGGAGTGGGTGCTGCGCATCATGGCGAACCTGCTCCGGGAGGACGAGTTCGGCCCGGCCGAAGCCGCGTACAAAGCCGCGGCCGCGCTCGTGAGGCTCGCCCCCAACGCCTGAGACGTGTCGTTCAGAGGCGCGTGTCGTTCAGAGGCGCGTGTCGTTCAGAGGGTGGCGAGCAACGCGGACGGCGCCGCGTACAGGACATCGGTGGCCGCCGACCGTGGCAGCAGCTCGCACGCCGCCTCCGCCCGGGCCGCCCATTCGCGTGCGACGTCCATCGCGGCGACGACGCCCCCGTTGGAGCGCACGATCGAGAGCGCCTTGTCGCGCTCGACGTGATCGAGCGGCTTGCCCAGCAACGACAGCAGCTCGACCGCCGCGACCCCACCCGCTTGCAGCGTGCGCAGCACCGGCAGCGTGTACACACCTTCCACCATGTCGTGCCCCGCCGGCTTGCCGAGTTGCTCGTCGGTGGCGGTGATGTCCAGCAGATCGTCGACCACCTGGAACACCATGCCGAACGCCTCGCCGTACTCGGTGAGTGCGTCGATGGTGGGGCGGGGAACATCGGCCACGAGCCCACCGATGCGCGCCGCTGTGGCGTAGAGCGACGCGGTCTTGCCGCTGATACTGGAGACGTAGCTGGTCTCCGGCCGAGCGGAGTTGTAGGTGTGCCGCAGCTCCTCGATCTGACCCTCGCACAGGCGGCCGATCGTGCGCGCGAGCAGCCCGGCGACCTCGGTGCCGAGCGACGCGGCGATCTCCGACGCGCGCGACAGCAGGAAGTCGCCGGCGAGGATCGCCTGCAGGTTCCCCCACTTCGCGTTCACGGTGTCCACCCCGCGGCGAGTGTTCGCTTCGTCCATCACGTCGTCGTGGTAGAGCGAACCGGTCTGCACCAGTTCGCAGGCGATGCCACCTTGAACCGACCGCTCGTGGAGGTCGGCGTCGGGCGCACCGGCAACCTGCGCGGCGACGACCGTCAGCACAGGACGCAGCCGCTTCCCGCCGGCCATGATCAGGTGCGACGCGATCTCGTTGAGATAGGGGTCGGCAGTGTGGACGGACGACTTCAGTGCTTCTTCGATCCGCGCCAGGTCGGCTGAATGCGTGGGCAGCGCGAAAAGGGGGGCGGACGACACGTGCGACAGGCTACGCCGTTTGGCCGATGCCGACCAACGAAGCTCTCAAGTCGGGCTGTCAAGTCGCGCTGTCAAGAGGCGGGTCGCGACCCGCGGCGCAACACGTTGGAACGGCGGACCGCCGATACACTTCTCCCATGTTTGAACGCTTCACCGATAGGGCTCGGCGGGTCGTGGTGTTGGCGCAGGAAGAAGCGCGGCTGCTGAACCACAGCTACATCGGCACCGAACACATCCTCCTCGGCCTCATCCACGAAGGTGAAGGGGTCGCCGCGAAGGCGATGGAATCGCTCGGCATCAGCCTCGAAGCGGTCCGTAGCCAGGTGGAGGAGATCATCGGTCAGGGCGGTTCGTCACCGTCGGGCCACATCCCCTTCACGCCGCGCGCGAAGAAGGTCCTCGAGCTCTCGCTGCGCGAAGCGCTCCAGCTCGGCCACAACTACATCGGCACCGAGCACATCCTGCTCGGCCTCATCCGCGAGGGCGAGGGTGTTGCGGCGCAGGTGCTCGTCAAGCTGGGCGCGGATCTCAGCCGGGTGCGCCAGCAGGTCATCCAGTTGCTCAGCGGCTACCAGGGTGGCCAGAGCAAGGGCGAGCCGCCGGCCGCAAGCGCACCGGGCAGCGCACCCAAGGAAGAGCCCACCGACAAGGGCAACAGTCAGATCCTCGATCAGTTCGGTCGCAACCTCACCCAGCTCGCTCGCGAGAAGAAGCTCGACCCGGTGATCGGTCGCAGCCGCGAGATGGAGCGGGTCATGCAGATCCTCAGCCGTCGCACCAAGAACAACCCGGTGCTCATCGGCGAGCCCGGCGTCGGCAAGACCGCCATCGTCGAGGGCCTCGCGCAGAAGATCGTCAGCAACGACATCCCCGACACGTTGCGGAACAAGCAGCTGTACACGCTCGATCTCGGCGCGCTCGTCGCCGGCAGCCGTTACCGCGGCGACTTCGAGGAGCGCCTCAAGAAGGTGCTCAAGGAGATCAAGACACGCGGCGACATCATCCTGTTCATCGACGAGATCCACACGCTCGTCGGGGCCGGCGCAGCCGAAGGCGCGATCGACGCTGCCAGCATCCTCAAGCCGATGCTTGCCCGTGGCGAGCTGCAGACCATCGGCGCCACCACGCTCGACGAGTACCGCAAGCACCTGGAGAAGGACGCTGCACTCGAACGTCGATTCCAGCCAGTGAGGGTCGAAGAGCCCACGCTCGCCCACACCATCGAGATACTGAAGGGCGTGCGCGACAAGGACGAGGCGCACCACCGGGTCACCATCACCGACCAGGCCATCGTCGCCGCGGCCAACCTCGCAGACCGCTACATCAGTGACCGTCACCTGCCCGACAAGGCGATCGACCTCATCGACGAAGCGGGCAGCCGCCTGCGGATCAAGCGCATGGCCACTCCCCCGGATCTGAAGGAGCTGGAGCGCAAGGTCACCGACGTCCAGGAGGCCAAGAAGAAGGCCGTCGAGGAACAGCGCTTCGAGGAAGCCGGCCGCCTGCGCGACCAGGAGAAGTCGCTCCTCGAGGAGAAGGCTGCCAAGGAAGCCGAAGTGAAGGCCAGCGGTGTGGACCTGTTCGACGAGGTCGACGAGGAAGCCATCGCCGAGGTGCTGAGCCTGTGGACCGGCATCCCGGTGTACAAGCTCACCGAGGAAGAGACGCAGAAGCTCCTCAACATGGAGGGCGAGCTGCACAAGCGGATCATCGGCCAGGAGAACGCCATCAGGGCGGTCAGCCAGAGCGTGCGCCGCACGCGCGCCGGCCTCAAGGACCCCAAGCGCCCCAGCGGTTCGTTCATCTTCCTCGGCCCCACCGGTGTCGGCAAGACCGAGCTGGCCAAGACGCTGGCCGAGTTCTTGTTCGGCGACGAGAACTCACTGATCGCGCTCGACATGTCCGAGTACATGGAGAAGCACACAGTCAGCCGGCTCGTCGGTTCGCCCCCCGGCTACGTCGGGTACGAGGAGGGCGGTCAGCTCACCGAGGCCGTGCGCCGCAAGCCGTTCAGCGTGGTGCTGTTCGACGAAATCGAGAAGGCCCACCCGGATGTGTTCAACGTCCTCCTCCAGATCCTGGAGGAAGGGCGTCTCACCGACAGTCAGGGTCGCACGGTCGACTTCCGCAACACCGTGCTGATCATGACGTCGAACCTCGGCACACAGGATCTGCGCAAGGCGAACGTCGGCTTCACCAAGGCCGACTCGGCGATGAGCTACGAGAGGATGAAGGACAAGGTGATGGAAGCGCTGAAGGGCCACTTCCGCCCCGAGTTCCTCAACCGCATCGACGACGTCATCGTGTTCCACGAACTGGCACGCGAAGAGGTCATGCAGATGGTTGATCTGATGACCAAGCGTCTCACCGGTCAGCTCGAGGCGCAGGGGCTTGGCATCGAGCTCACACAGCCGGCGAAGGAGCTGCTCGCCGAGAAGGGGTACGACCCGCAGTTGGGTGCACGTCCACTGAGGCGCGCGATCCAGCGGATGATCGAAGACGTGTTGAGCGAGAAGATCCTCTACAAGGAGTTCCGCGCCGGCGAGATCATCGTGGTGGAGACCGAGGACGACCCGGAGAAGCCCGGCGAGAAGAAGCTGTCGTTCCACGGCGTCGAGGGCCTCACGCCGCCTCCGGTCGTGGAGCTCGCAGCCACCGCCGCCGAGACGGTGGAGCCACCCGCACCAGCCGAGTAGCCGATATGTTCGACCTCCTGCTCCGGTTCCACCGGTACAGCGCCCGAACCGCTGACAGAATGGCGTGATGCGCCGCGCTCTTCTGGTCCTCTTCGCCGCGTTCGCGCTGGCCGCGTGCAGGGTGGACACCATGGTGCACGTGGCTGTGCGGCCCGACGGTTCAGGCACCATCACCGTCACGGCGGTCGCCGATTCGGAGCTGGTGAGCAAGACGCCCGGCCTGGCAGAGGACCTGCGATTCGCCGACGTGAAGAACGCCGGTTGGCAGGTGGAGGGGCCGACGAAGACCGACGCGGGCGGGTTGCAGGTCGTGGTCACGCATCCGTTCGCCTCGCCGGAAGAGGCGACGGCGTTGTTGAGGTCGTTGAACGGCGCCGACGGACCGCTGCACAATGTCACGGTCACCCGGACGGCGACCAAACGACAGGTCGTCACCGGTCTCACCGGATCGTTGAAGGTCACCAACGGGCTCGCCGCGTTCGCCGACCCCGACGTGCTCGCCGCGATCGGTGGCAGCCCGTACGCGAAGGATCTCACCGCGTTGAAGCTCACCCCGGCCGACGTGCTGACGTTCACGTTCACGGCCGACCTCCCCGGGTCGGCCAGTCCGGGTGGCATCAGTCCGGGTGGCATCAGTCCGGGCACCGTGTCGACAGGTTCGATCCCGACCCAGTCGATCATCTGGAACGTTCCCCTCGACGGTGCGGTGACCGACGTGGCCACCACGTCGGTGCTCGACACCGGTTCGAACGGCGGGGCGTGGGGCACGCTCGCCACTGCCGCGCTGATCACCCTGATCGTCTGGGTGATCGCATCGACGGGGTTCATCCTGTTCGTGGCGAAGGCCCGCCGCGACCGTGCGACGCGCCGGACCACTGTGTAACACCCGTTTCGTACCGTGCTCGCATGAGCAAGGTGAAGCTGATCTACCGGTGCACGGAGTGCGGGGCCACCACCTCGAAGTGGGCGGGGCGGTGTCAGGCGTGCGAAGCGTGGAACTCGCTGTCGGAGGAGGTGGACGCACCATCCCGGTCGGTATCGATGCCACCGCCGGCCGTCGCCGTCCCGATCGGTGAGGTCGACGCGCGGTATGCCCAACCTCATCCCACCGGCATCCCGGAACTGGATCGCGTGCTCGGCGGCGGGCTGGTGTCGGGGTCGGTCACGTTGCTGGGCGGCGAGCCGGGCATCGGCAAGAGCACGCTGCTGCTGCAACTACTGGCCCAGTGGCCGACGCGCACGCTGTACGTGACCGCGGAGGAGAGCGCTCAGCAGGTTCGTCTGCGCGCCGAACGGTTGGATGCGGTTCGGCCACATCTCTGGTTGCTGCCCGAAACCTCGCTCCCGAACATCATCGCCGCGATCGATCAGGTGCAGCCGCAGCTGGTGGTGGTGGACAGCATCCAGACCATCGCCGACCCCGATGTACCGTCGGCTCCTGGCAGCGTGGTGCAAGTCCGAGCGTGCACTCACCGGCTGGTCGGCGAAGCCAAGCGCAGGGGCGTGGCCGTGGTCCTGGTCGGTCATGTCACCAAGGAGGGCGGGCTCGCCGGCCCGCGCGTGCTCGAGCACGTGGTGGACACGGTGCTCAGCTTCGAGGGCGATCGTCACCACTCGCTGCGGCTGCTGCGAGCGGTGAAGCACCGTTTCGGCCCGACCAACGAGCTCGGTGTGTTCGAGATGGCAGGCGACGGGCTGCGCGGCGTGCCCGATGCCAGCCGCCTGTTCCTCACGGATCGCCGCACCGGGGTGGCAGGGTCGGCAGTGGTGCCCACGCTGGAGGGTCAGCGACCGTTGCTCGTAGAGGTGCAAGCACTCACCAACACGGTCAATCCAGGTGTCCCACCGAGGCGGAGTGCCCAAGGCATCGACGGTGGTCGGCTGGCGCTGCTGCTCGCCGTGCTGGAGCGTCGGGCACGACTGCCGATGGGAAATCAGGAGGTGTTCGCGTCCGCTGTCGGTGGTGTGCGCCTCACCGAGCCCGGCGCGGATCTCCCGTTGTGCCTCGCACTGGTGAGCGCCCTGCAGCACCATCCCCTGCCGGCTGATCTGGTGGTGTTCGGGGAGGTGGGGCTCGCCGGCGAACTGCGCCAGGCGGCGCATGCACCTAGGCGCCTGGCCGAGGCCGCGCGCATGGGTTTCACCCGCGCCATCGTGCCGGCGAGCTCACCGAACGGGGTTCCCGGCATCGCGTTGCTGCGTGTCGCCACCCTCTCCGAAGCGCTCACCGCCGCGGGGCTGCCGGGTGGGCGCGCCTCGTAGACTGCATCGCACACATGCCCGGACAGCACACGCCCAACGATTCCTTGCACGCGGCGCTCGCCCAGGTGGCGCCGGGCACACCCCTGCGCGACGGCATCGAGCGAATCGTGCGGGCGAAGATGGGAGCGCTGATCGTCGTCAGCGACGAACCGAAGGTGTTGGCCATCTGCAGCGGCGGCTTCCTGCTGGACGCGGAGTTCACGCCGCAGCGGCTCAGCGAGCTGGCCAAGATGGACGGGGCGATCATCCTCAGCGCCGACGCGTCGCGGATCGCCCGCGCCAACGTGCACCTGGTGCCCGACCCGACCGTGCCGACGGCGGAGACGGGTACGCGGCACCGCACCTCCGAGCGCGTGGCGGCGTCGTTGGGGGTGCCGGTCGTCAGCGTCAGCGAGGAGATGAGCGTCATCAGCATCTACGCCGGCGGCATGAAGCGTCAGCTGCAGGACATCGGCCGCCTGCTGGACCGTGCCAACCAGGCGTTGCAGACGCTCGAGCGCTACAAGGCCAAGCTCGACGATGCCACGAGCGCGCTCACCACGTTGGAGGTCGAAGACGTCGTCACCGTTCGCGACGTCGCGATGGTCGTGCAGCGGGGCGACATGGTGCGCCAGATCGCCGCCGAGATCGAGACCATGATCGTGGAGCTCGGCGTCGACGCCCGGCTCCTGCGGCTGCAGCTCGACGAGGTGTTCACGTCGCTCGACGACGAACTGGAGCTGGTGATGGCGGACTACCCACACCTCACCGAGAGCTGGGCGGGCGTCGCCGACGGCGATGCGCCGGCTTCACCGCGAGGACTGCGGTTGTTGAGCCGGGTGCCCCGGCTCACCGACGACGAATCGCTGGCCATCAGCAACCACTTCGGCGAGCTGGCGAAGCTGCTGCGCGCCCCAGCGGACGAGATCGCGGGCGTGCCGGGCATCAGCGCCAAGACGGCGTCGGCGGTGAAGGACACGCTCGATCGGCTCACCGAGAGCACCATCCTCGATCAGTACATCTAGCCGCATCTCGCCCGCGATCAGGTGAGCCGGTACGGCGTGGTGACGCCGGGTTGTTCGCCCTCGACGGTCACGTCGCCGTCGGCGATGAGCTTGATGAGGTGCGCGAGCACGCTGCGACCCGCTGCGCGGTAGAGCTTCTCGTCGACCCCGACGTAGAGCAGCCTCACCATGTCGGGCACCAGGGCCACACCGGCGCGCACGGCGGCCAGCACCTGACCTTCTCGATCCAGTCGGTGGGCGACGAACGCATCCAGGAACGGCGGCACGTCGGTGACAGGCGAACCATGGGTGGGCCACAGCATGTGTGGATCGAGCTCCTTCACTCGCTGCAACGAGTCGAAGTACGAGCGCATGTCGCCATCGGGCGGCGTGATCACGGTCGTGCTCCACCCCATGATGTGGTCTCCGGTGAACAGCGCGCGCTGCTCGTCGAGGTGGAAGCACATGTGGTTGCTGGTGTGGCCGGGGGTGTGCACGGCGCGCAGCGTCCATCCGTCGCCTGCGGCGGCGACGTCGCCGTGAGCCACCCGCACATCGGGATCGAACGCCAGGTCCAGCGCTTCCTCCACCTTCGCATCACCGCGAGCTTCCGCTTCGGCCGCCGCGGCTCGCTCGGCTTCGTCGGGCTCGTCGCGCTCGACGGCCGTGTCGTCGTCCACCCAGTCCGAGTTCACCGCGTGCGGCCCGAACGCCACCGTCGGGGCGCCGGTGGTGGCACTCAGCCATACGGCGAGGGGCGAGTGATCCGAGTGGCAGTGGGTGACGAGGATCGCTGTCACCGTGCTGCCCTCCAGCGCCGCCGCGAGTGCGTCCTGGTGCGAGGACAGCGCGGGACCGGGATCGATCACCGCCACCGAGCCGTCACCCACGATGTACGTGCCCGTGCCGAGGTAGGTGAACTTCGACGGGTTCCTGGCGATGACTCGACGCACGAGGGGCGCCACCTGCACCGCCTCGGCGTAGCGGGGGTCGCCGAGCGTGACGAACGGGATGCCGCTCATGGCGCGATCGCCCGCACCGTGCCGACTTGTCGACCGTGACCCATGATTCGTTCCTCCACGAGTGGTGCGACGTCGCCGACGTCGACACCGAGGCGAGCGAGCGCGGCGAGCATGACGGTCGGGCGCGCACGATCGCCGCCGTCGGCGATCTTGATCGCGACAGCACGCCCGTCCGGGAAGGCCGCGGCGAACACCCCGTCGGCGCCGTCCTTGGCCATCATCGAAGGGATGTGCTGCATCAGCACCGTCACATCGCGACGAGCACCGCCGACCATCTCCGGGTTGCCCGTCATCGCCGCATACACCTGGTCGCCGGCATGACCGGCGTCGCCGTGGGCGATGGCCCTGAACGCTCGGGCCAGGCCGGTGAGCGACATGGCGTGGGCGGGCGCGCCGCAGCCATCGATGCCGATGTGGGCGTGCTCCTCCTCGCAGAGTTCGTCGATCGTGGTGGTGATCGCGACCTGGAGCGGATGGAGCTCGTCGAGGTACGAGGCATCGTGTGCCCATCCGTTGCTCACACATGTGGCGAGCATGCCGCTGTGCTTGCCACTGCAGTTCATCTGCAACGCCGTGCGACCACCTCCCTCGCGGTAGATCGCGCGAGCGGTGACCTCGTCCAGTGGCATCGACGCCGTGTTGGCCAAGGCATCCGGGGTGACGCCGGCCGACGCCAGGATCCGTCGAGCGGCGTCCTGGTGCGCGGGTGTGCCGTCGTGGCTGGCGCACACGAGGGCGAGCAACTCAGCAGGCAGCGAGAGGCCGGCACGCACCATGGCGACCGCTTGCATCGGCTTGTTCG
>JAYVMH010000053.1:0-4303 GCA_043759015.1 Actinomycetota bacterium | reverse complement strand
CGTTGCCGTTCGACTCGAGCACCAGCTCCAGGTACGCCGCCGCCGCACTGATGCCGCGGCGCGCGGCTTCGGCCGCCAGCGACGTGTCGGGGTCGAGGTCGTAGCGCGCATCGTCGCCGTGGGTCACGATGAACAGCCGGGTGAGATCCAACCCCGGCGGGTTGGACTCGGCCTCCTCGATGAGGCGGGCGCGGAACGTCGCGTCGCGGATCGCGGTGATCTTCTTCCCGTTGTAGAGCGCATTCAACTCCTGCCACGCGGCGGCACGATCGAACGGGCTCCGCGTGTCCAGGCTGAAGAGGATGCCGACGCTCCTCGCTGTCGTCTGCGGTCGCACGACTGCGCCGGTCGCGTTCTCCTCCTTCGCGAACCCGATGACGCGGGCGTAGAGATCCGGGCGACTGTCGTGCTGGGTGAGGCCGAAGCTGACCGGACGGCCGCTGCGACGACTGACGTCGCCCATCCACGACAGCTCAGCGCGGGTGAGTGGCACGTCGGGCGAATCGCGCTCACCCTCGCCGATCCGGCTCGCGGATTCGAACACGCCGGCGCCGTGGCGGCCGAGCACGTCGGCGAAGGCGAGCAACTCGGCGGGCTCGGCGTAGGTGCCCGGCACCGGGCGACCGTCGGGCACTCGATGGAGATACGTCCGACTGGTGCTGAACCCGAGCGCGCCGGCCTGCATCGCCTCTTCGAGCAGATCGCACATCACCGCCAGATCGTCGGCGGTCGGCACTTCCTTGCCGATGCCACGCTCGCCCATCGCGTACTGACGCAGCGCGCAGTGACCCACCATGCCGCCGACGTTCACTCCTTTGGGCATGCGGGCGATCGAGCCGAGGTACTCGCCGTAGGTCACCCAGTCCCACGGGAGCCCGTCGAGGATCGCGCCTCGCGGGATGTCCTCGACGCTCTCCATCAGCTCGGCGAGGTAGGTGCGATCCTCCGGCTTGCAGGGCGCGAACGTCACTCCGCAGTTGCCCATCACCACGCTGGTCACGCCGTGGTAGCAACTGCTGCTCGCCACAGGATCCCACGCGAGTTGGGCGTCGAGGTGGGTGTGGATGTCGACGAACCCCGGTGTCACCAGCCGGCCGCCGGCATCGATCGTGCGCCGTGACGAGCCGTCGATGTCCTCCTCGACCGCGACGATCCTGGCGTCCTTGATGGCGACATCGGCACGGCGCGCCGGCGCGCCGGTTCCGTCCACCACGGTGCCCCCACGAACGACAATGTCGAACTCGCTCATCGTCCCCCCAGATGTCGCTGCCCACTCGGGACGGCACCCCCCGGCGCCGAGGTGGTGAAACGTAGTTCGGCAGCGGGCGTTTGTCACTCCCCAAGCACCCGACGTTCGATGGGGACGGCAATGTGACCGGCGGCGGCCCCGGCCAACCCCGGTGACGATCGCGTGCCCGGGATAGCGTCCCGCGACATGCAGGTCGACGTGATGCTCACCCCCCAACCGCTGCCGCGCATGAGCCCGACGGCCCGCGCCATCGAGGATGCCGGCCTCGACGGGATCCTCTTCACCGAGGGCGCCCGCACCGCCTACCTGGCCGCGGCGGTGGCAGCGGTGGCGGCACCGTCGCTGGAGCTGAGCACCGGGGTCGCGGTCGCGTTTCCACGGAGCCCGATGGTGACTGCGCAGGTCGCGTGGGAGCTGCAGGAGGCCACCGGCGGCAAGTTCCGCCTCGGACTCGGCATCCAGGTCCGCACACACGTCGTGCGCCGCTATGGCGTCGAGTTCGACTCGCCCGGGCCGCGCATGCGCGACTACGTGCAAGCCGTGAAGGCATGCTTCGCCGGGTTCCGCGGCGAGCCCTTGGAACATCACGGCCAGTTCTAGGAACTCACATTCCTCACCCGCCAGTGGAGCCCCGGTGCGATCGACATGCCCGATCCGAAGGTGGACATCGCCGCGGTCAACCCCTGGATGCTGCGGATGGCGGGTGAGGTAGCCGATGGCGTGCACGTGCATCCGATCGGCGAACCGGGCTACCTGCACCGTCATGTGATCCAGTTCCGGGTCCGACGGTGCGGGAACCTGACTGGAGAACGCATCGAGGACGAACCCGGCGAGTCGAGGCGAGAAGACGGCGTCGCCTTCGTGGACGCGCACGATCGCATCGACGAGTGCCTGCGGTTCGATCGTCTTGGTGACGTAGCCGCGAGCGCCGCCACGAATGATCGCCACCACGTCGTCGGCCCCATCGGACACCGAGAGCGCGAGGAACACGGCCTCGGCCCACGAGCCGTCCACCTGCTCGATGATGGCCCGGCCACCACCATCAGGCAGGTGGACGTCGACCAGCACGACCTGCGGGCGGGCGAGGAGGATGTGCTGCACGGCATCGCGACGTTGCCCGCCTCGCCCACCACTTCGACATCATCGACGCGCGCCGCGAGCTCGCCTGCAGATCGTCAAGAGCATGTTCGTCAACGACACCACGACGTTCGACGGCAAGTGGTTCCAGGTGAAGGACGCGTACAACGTGCCCAAGCCGGTTCAGGCCGGTGGCCCACCGGTGCTGATCGACGGCAGCGGCGAGAAGAAGACGTTGCGGATGGTCGCCCAGTACGGCGACGCGTGCAACGTGTTCGGCGACGCGACGCAGATCCGCCACCTGCTCGACGTGCTCGACGAGCACTGCGAGCGCCTCGGCCGCAACCCGAAGGAGATCTGCCGCACCCGGCTCGGCACGCTGGTGCTCGGCCGCACGATGGAGAAGGCGCAGGAGAAGCTGCGACGCGATTGGGTGGCGCGAACGTCGCCGACGTCCAAGGTCTGGACTCCAGGGCACTGGCGGGCGCCGTGCTGTCGGGCATCCTCGCTCGCTGAGCACGCGGTAACTGCCCACTTCACCACCATCGGTCAGGGGTAGCCTTGTCGAATGGCAGGCGAGCTGATCTGGGCATTTCGAATCATGCGCCTGCCGTTGCTCGACGCGGGCGGCGCGGCGATCGGGCGCATCGAAGACATCGTGATCATCCCCGGCGCTCGGGGTGGTGTGCCGCGCGTGCTCGGGTTCGTCGCGACCGCGCAACGTCGCCGCATCTTCGTCAACGCCGGCCGCATCGTCACGATGGACAGCGAGGGTGCCCGCCTGCGGAGCTGGGACGTCGATCTCAACCCGTTCAAGCCCAAGCCCGGCGAGATCCTGGTAGGTCGCGACCTCATCGACAAGCGCTTCGGCGACGAGTTCGTCAGCGACGTGGGGCTGCGTCCGAACACCGACGGCAAGCAGAACTGGTGGGAGCCCGCACGCGTGCGTCTCGCCCGGCGCAGCGCGCTGCGTCGCCGGCCGAGCTATCGCCTCATCGACATCGGCGAGCTGCCGGCGCTGTTCACCGGCGTCGCCGGCACGGAGATGGCCGCCGAGGCCGCCCGCCTTCGCGACATCCACCCGAGCGACGTGGCCGATGTCGTGCGTGCACTGCCGTTGGTGCAACGCAAGCAACTCGCGGAGGCGATGGACGACGAACGCCTGGCCGACCTGCTCGAGGAGCTGCCGGAGGCCGAGCAGTTGCGCATCATCGAGGGGCTGGACACCGAGCGCCTGGTGAACGTGCTCGAGGAGATGGAGTACGACGACCTCGCTGACCTCCTGGCGGAGATGCCCGGCGAGCAGCGCACACGGGTGCTGGCCGCGATGGACGAGGAGGACGCCGACGTCATGCGCCGCCTGCTCTCCTACGACGAGGGCACAGCCGGTTCGCTGATGACGCCCGACATCGTCATCCTCGGCCGGACCGCAACGGTCGCCGAGGCATTGGCCGAGATCCGCGACCCCGAGTGGCTGGTCAGCATCGCCGCGCAGGTGTTCGTGGTGCAACCCCCCTACAAGCCACCGACGGGCGCGTACCTCGGTGTGGTGCACTTCCAGCGCCTGCTGCGTGAACCGCCGGGGATGGAGCTCGGTCGGTGCGTGGAGCAGGAGCCCACCGTCACCCCCGACATCCTCGAGCGCGAGGTGGCCGAGCGGCTGGCGAGCTACAACCTGTTGTCGGTGGGGGTGTGCGACGAGAGCGGTCGGCTGCTCGGCGCGATCACGGTCGACGACGTGCTCGATCGCACGTTGCCCACCGGTTGGCGGCAGCGCAGGCGGGTGACGTCGGGGGCGGTGCCGCGATGAGGCGCCGCGAAGACCTCACCACCCCTCGCCAGAACCGTCGGCTCGGCGTTCACTACGACCCCGACGCGTTCGGTCAGTTCAGCGAGGGCATCGCCCGCTACTTGGGCACCGCCCGCTACCTCGTCTACCAGACCATTGTCATCGGCGGCTGGGTTGTATGGAACTAC
>JAYVMH010000052.1:0-9561 GCA_043759015.1 Actinomycetota bacterium | reverse complement strand
CGGACGACCTCGTTGACATAGCCCGCAGTCGCCGCCTCCACACAACGACGAACCCGATCCAGCCCCCGTGCGTGCGCTTCGCGATCCGACGAACTCATACCCGCATCCTCACAAGGGGGTGTGACAACGTTCCCGGCGAGCAGTGGGTCACACGTCCGAGCGCCAGCGTGCCGACCCTGTCAGGTAATGCGGACCGTGATCGTGTGATGGCCGGTCGCGCCGTCGGGCGCCACGTCGGCGAGCTGATCGGTCTGCACCTCGCCCGTCTTGTCGGTGGCGCGGACCTCGATCGTGTGGGTGCCCGCCGGTGCGTCCCAGTCGAGCACCCATTCGCGCCATGCATCGTCGCTGACGTCCGAACCCAACCGCGCGGTCTGCCACGAGCCTCCGTCGATGCGCAGCTCCACATGTTCGATGCCACGATGCTGCGCCCAGGCGATGCCGGCGATCTTCTGTGGTCCGGCCGGCGACGAGCTGCCGTCGCGCGGCACGTCGATCCGCGACTGGGTCTTGACCGGGCCGAGGCGAGCCCATCCGCGGGGGATCCAGAACCCCTGCCGATCCCAGGTGGTCAGCTCGATGGTCCGCAGCCACTTGGTGGCACTCACGTAGCCGTAGAGGCCGGGCACGACCAAACGAGCCGGGTAGCCGTGCTCCAGCGGCAGTGCTTCGCCGTTCATCCCGACTGCGATCATGGCGTCGCGTCCGTCGGCGACTGCAGTGACCGGAAAGCCGCACGTCCATCCGTCGAGGCTGGTGCTGAACACCTGCTCCGCCTTCGGGTCGACGCCGACCAGCGCGAGCAGATCGCGCAGCAGCACCCCGCGCCACACCGCATTGCCGATGTACTCGCCGCCGACCTCGTTGGACACGCAGCACAGCGTGACCACGCGCTCGACCTGCGGCATCGCCAACAGGTCGTCGAAGGAGAACGAGAGCGGGGACGTCACCATCCCTTTGATGTCGCACTTCCACTTCGCGGCGTCGATCCGCGGGAACGACAGCGCCGTGTCGATGCGATAGAAGGCGGTATTCGGCGTGAGGAACGGCGAGACCGGGCTCTGCGTGGCGTCGGCGGGGATGCCGGCCGCGACGTCCGACGACCCGAGCGAGGGGAGCGGCGTCTTGGTGGCCCTGCGGAGACCGGCGACCCGGTGGTGCTCCGAGGCTGTCGCGATCCCGCCGGCAGCGACTGCCACCACAGCCGCCGCGCCGCTCGTCGCGAGGAACCGTCGCCGGTCCCACCCGAGCGGCGCCTGCGAGGGGCCCGGCACCTCGATCGGCCGCGGTCGTTGCATCCGGAACAGCGTCAACCCACCGACGAGTGCGCCGATGACGCTCGGCACCGCCGCGCCGATCGACTCGGTCGGGCGATGCGCCGCAGCCAGCGCGCCGACGAGTCCGAACACGGCGAAGCCGACGGTGCCCACGATCGGCCGCCGGCGGGATGCGATGCCGATGAGCATCGCACCGACGCCGAGGAGAACGATGATTCCGGCGCGGAGAGCCAGCTTGTCGTGCGTACCGAAGTTGCGCACGGCGAACTCCTTCACCCACCGCGGCACGCGGTCGATGACCTCGCTGCCCACCGCGTCGATGGGCGAAACCACGTCGGTGATGGTCGCCAGCAGCATCCCCAACGCGACCGCGAGTGCACCGCAGACGAGGCCCGCGAGCGCGCCGAGAGCCCTGGGCGTTTGATGGCGTTGGATCGGGTCGTTCATGGGTGCTCCTTCAGGGGGAACCAGAGTCGGATGTCGCCGCCGGGTCCTTCGCCCAGCCACACCCTGCCGCCGTGTTGCTGCACGAGAGCGCGTGTGATCGGCAGGCCGAGCCCGGCGTGACCGGTGCGGGTGGTCCGTGCGGGGTCGGCTCGGGCGAACGGCTCGAACGCTTGGGCACGGAACTCGACTGGAAAACCGGGTCCGTCGTCGTGAATGCGCACGTTGACGCCATCGGCGGTCGAGATGGTGATGGTGACGGTCCCACCGGGGTTGCAGTGGGCGATCGCGTTCTCCAGAGGGTTGCGGATCGCGCGGCTGATGTCGAGGGAGACGGCGCCCACGAGGCCGGGACCGTCCGATCGAAGGACGAGGCACACCGCATGACGCTCGGCGAGGGGCGAGAGCGCCTCCACGGCTTCGTGGGCGACCTCGGCGACGGAAACGGTCTCGATCACCGAGTGATCGGCTCCCGACTCGAGGCGTGCGAACTCCACGAGGTGATCGAGCAACGCCTCCACGTTGTGCAGTTCGCGGCCGACGATGCCGAGATACCGATCGGGGTCGGTGGCAACACCGTCCTGGATGCTCTCCACCGCCGCGCGGATGGCGGCGAGCGGGGTCCGCAGATCGTGTCCGACGCTGGTGAACAACATCTGTCGGGCGGCGGCCAGCCGTGTGCGCTCCTCGGCGGCGTGCTGCAACGCCGAGATCATCTCGTCCACTGCTGCGGCGGTTCGGCCGACCTCATCGCGGCGGGTGATGCCGGTGCGCACGGTGAAGTCTCCGTCGGCCACGCGCTCGGCGACCTCACCGAGACGTGCGATGTCGCGGGCGAGTGGCTTGGTGAGCTGAATGCCGACGATCAAGGCGATGCCACACGAGAGCAGGAGCACCACGATGAACAAGCGGAAGTCGTGCGCCGAGAGGAACATCGCGTTCGACGCGGCGGATGTCGTGATCGCGCCGAGCGCGAGCGAGCAGAGCCCAACAACCAGCGCGGCCCCGGCGACGCTGGCTCGTCCGCTGACCCAGCGGCGCAGCAGGGGGACGAGCGCGGCAGCGACGATTGCCGGCGCGGCGAGGATGGCGACGAGGTGGAGGCGGTCACCGCCGCTCGTCGGCCGCAGGAGCACCTCGGCGAGCACGGCCGCGCCCGCGACCAGTGCGGTCAGCCACACCACGAATCGGGTGCTCATGGCTCGAACCTGTACCCGACGCCCCACACCGTCGTGATCCATCGGGGGTCGTCGGGGTTGGTCTCGATCTTGCCCCGCAGCCGGCGAACGTGCACCGTGACGGTGGCCGGGTCCTGGAAGTCGGGGGACGAATCCCACACGTGATGCAGCAACTGGGCACGGGAGAACACCTGTCGGGGTGCCTGCGCGAAGAACGCGAGCAGGTCGAACTCTCTGGCCGTCAGCAGCACCGGGTGGTCGACCAGCTGCACGACTCGTGCCTTCAGATCGATCGTCAGGCCGTCGAACTCGACTGCGTCCACGGGGGCTGCCGCGGCGGCACGGCGAAGCACACTCCGCACTCGGGCCGTCAGTTCGCGTGGCGAGAACGGCTTGGTGACGTAGTCGTCGGCCCCCAGCTCGAGGCCCAGCACCCGGTCTGCCTCGTCGGCCCGAGCAGTGAGAAGGATCACGGGCACATGGTTGGCGCCCGAGCGCCGGAGGAAGTCCAGACCCGACGCACCGGGCAACATCACATCCAGCACCACCAGGTCGGGCCGAAAGGATGCGATGGTCTGGTCGACCGTGTCGCCGCGATCCAGCTCCATCACGTCGTAGCCATCACGCAGTAGATACTGCGCGACGACCTCTCGAACCGTCGGTTCGTCGTCGACCACGAGGATGCGCGGCATCGCCATCGACAGACACCATAGAGATGAACGGCACCGCGGTGAACCACATGACGGCGGAGTTTCGTGGAAGTTTCGCAGCCGGACCCTGTGTTGTCAGACCTCCGGTCGAGGATCTGTCGTCGGGAGGCCGAGTCCTCCCGATCATCCTTCCCAACCTCCAGGAGAGACCAACGTGAACCATCCCCTTCGACTGATCCTGATGTCGGCCGCATCGGTCGCCGCTCTGGCGGTCGCCGGTTGCGGCGACAACGCCACGCAGCGGCCCACGTCGCCGGCGTCGACGGTGCCGAGCACGGACGCGATGATGCCGCACACCACCGACGCGATGATGCCGCACACCACCGACGCGATGACCCCGGCCACCGGCGGCTGATCATGCGCACCGGGGCTCGCTGGGCCGTGGTCGTTGGGTTCGCGATCTCTGCTGCGATCGCCGTCGTGGTGAGCCGGCACACCCCCGCCGAACGCGTCGCGGGCGCGGCTGGACAGCGTGTGCCCGCTGTGGTGTCCGCAACAAACCTGCCGGTGCTCGGCTCGCTTCACTCGGTTCGCGGGGCGACCGGTTGGTTGAACACTCCACCGCTCACCGACCCGTCCTTCCGCGGGTCGGTGGTGCTGGTGGACTTCTGGACGTTCGGATGCATCAACTGTCAGCACACGCTTTCGCACTTGAAGGCCTGGAACGCGCGGTACGCGACGGACGGATTGGTCGTGTTGGGCGTTCACACGCCCGAGTTCTCCTATGAGGCCGAACCGACCAACGTGGGGGACTATGTGCGGCAGAACGGAATCAGCTACCCGGTCGCGCTCGACAGCGATCATCGGATCTGGAACGCGTGGCGCAACAACGCCTGGCCGGCGTTCTACCTCTACGACCGTTCGGGTCGATTGCGCCGACAGCACATCGGCGAAGGCGGGTACGACGCCACCGAGGATGCGATCCGCGCGCTACTCGGTGTGGATCCCGCCAGCGCGAGAGCGACGGTGTGAGCTGGCTCGTCGTCGCGGTGGCGCTGTTCGGCGCCGGGGTCGCCAGTTCGCTGAGCCCGTGTGTGCTGCCGCTCGTCCCTGGTTACCTGGGCGTGCTCGCGGATGGCGCGAGCGGCTCGCGTCGTGCGGTGCGGGTGGCCACGTTCGCGGCGAGCGCCGTCGCGACGTTCGCGATGCTGGGTTCGTTGGTCGGCTCGGCGGGCCCTCTGGGCGTGTCATCGTCGCGCCTCCAGCACATCGCAGGTGCGATCCTGCTCGTGCTCGCCGCTGCAAGCGAGAGCTCGCGACGTGGCTGGCTCCACCTCGAATGGCGCCCCGTTCGATGGTTACCGCGTTCACCCATTCCTCGGGCTGTCGCGATCGGCATCGGGTGCGGCGCGGCGTGGAGCCCTTGTGTCGGGCCCCTGCTCGGTGCCGCACTCACGGCTGCCGGCGGCGCGGGTTCTGCGTGGCGTGGCACGCTGCTGGTGGCCTGCTTCGGCTTCGGCGTGGTGAGTCCGCTGCTCCTCGCATCAGCGCTGCCGACGATCCCGCGCGGATGGCGACGCATCGGACGGGCGGCGCAACTGGTTGCGCCGGTGATGCTCGCGGCGGTCGGCTTGTCGTTGTTGTTCGGCTGGTACGCCTGGCTGATTCAGCGGCTGCCGATCGTTGCGTAGTCGCGGGTCTCGGGCCCGGTGTACCACTGCCGCGGCCGGCTGATCTTCTGATCCTTGTCGGCGAGCAGCTCCTGCCAGTGGGCGAGCCAGCCGACGGTCCGCGGAATCGCGAACAGCACGGTGAACATCGCGACGGGGAAGCCGAGCGCCTGGTAGATGAGGCCGGAGTAGAAGTCGACGTTCGGGTACAGCTTGCGCTCCACGAAGTACGGATCGCTGAGGGCCGTCTCCTCCAGTTTGAGCGCGATGTCGAGCAGCGGGTTCTTGCCGGTGACCTCGAAGACGTCGTACGCCGTCTTCTTGATGATCGTCGCCCGCGGGTCGAAGTTCTTGTACACCCGGTGCCCGAAGCCCATCAGTCGGCTGCCGCTCCCGCTCTTCACCTCGTCGATGAAGGCCGGCACGTTGTCGATGCTGCCGATTTCGGTGAGCATCCGCACCACGGCTTCGTTGGCGCCACCGTGAAGCGGGCCGTACAGCGCCGACGCCGCCGCCGCGGCCGACGTGTACGGATCTGCGTGGCTGGAGCCGACGACGCGCATGGCGGTCGTGCCGCAGTTCTGCTCGTGATCGGCGTGCAGGATGAACAGCACGTCCATCGCCCGTTCGAGCCGCGGATCGATCTCGTAGTCGCCGACCTTCCACATCATGTTGAGGAAGTTGGCAGGGAACGACAACGCGTTGTCGGGGTACACGAACGGCTGACCGACCGAGAACCGGTAGCACATCGCAGCCAGGGTGGGCATCTTCGCGATGAGCCGCAGGATCTGCTTGTCGCGGCTCTCCTTGGAGTGGATCTCCTTGGCGTCGTCGTAGAACGTGCCGAGCGCGGCGACTGCGCTGACGAGCATGCCCATCGGGTGGGCGTCGTAGTGAAAGCCGTCCACGAACCGCTTGCGCATGTTCTCGTGGATGAACGTGTGATGGGTGACGTCGTCGGTCCACTTGGCGAGCTGCGCGGCATCGGGCAGTTCGCCGTTCAAGAGGAGAAAGGCGACCTCGAGGTAGGTGCTCTTCTCGGCCAGCTGTTCGATCGGGTAGCCGCGGTAGCGGAGGATGCCGGCATCACCGTCGAGGTACGTGATCGCGCTCTTGCACGCCGCGGTTTGCATGTACGCGGGGTCGTAGATGAAGAGCGACGGATCGAGATCGCGGACCGCCGTTGCGGGGAAGACCCCGCCCGAGATCGGTACCGTGACGGTCTTCCCCGTGCGATCGTCCGTGATGGTGATGGTGTCGGGCATGTTGTTCCCTTCGGCGACACGATGATGCGAATCGGGGCTTTCTCCCCGCCGTGAGACTAGCGGCGAAGGGTGAACCAACGCCCAACCCGTCGGGATGAACGACCTGTTCAGAGCGGTGTGTTGTCGTGAGACCGCGCCTGCAGCCGTTCGCGCTTGTCCATCAGCACGAGCAAGGCTTCGCCGATGATCTGGCGGGTCTCGGCGGGCTGCACCACGGCGTCGACGAAGCCGCGATCTGCGGCGACGTAGGGGTTCAACAGGCGCTCGGAGTAGTCGGCCTCGAAGGCGGCACGTTCCTCGGGCGTGGCGCGGCGCTGGAGGATCGCCGCCGCCTGGCCGGCGCCCATCACGGCCAGCTCGGCCCACGGCCATGCCAGGCACAGGTCGTTGCCCATCTTCTTGGAGTCCATGACGATGTAGGCGCCGCCGTAGCTCTTGCGCAGGATCACGCAGATCCGGGGCACCGACGCGCGCCCGTAGGCGAACACGAGCTGCGCGCCGTGCCGGATCATTCCTCGCCACTCGAGATCCTTGCCGGGGTAGAAGCCAGGCGTGTCGACCAAGGTGATGATCGGCAGGTTGAACGCGTCGCAGCACGCCACGAACCGCGCTGCCTTCTGGGATGCAGGGATGTCCAGCGTGCCCGCAAGCGCGAGCGGCTGGTTGGCCACCACTCCCACGGGCATCCCGCCGATCGTGGTGAGCGCGGTGACCACGTTGCTCGCCCAGCGCGGCCGGAGCTCGAGCAGATCGTCGTCGTCAGCGAGCGCCCTGATGACGGCGCGCACGTCGTAGCTCCCCGTCGACGAGGCGGGGATCAGCGCCCCAGCTTCGGGGGTCTGCCGCTCGATGGGGTCGTCGGTGGGCCAGCGCGGCGGCTCTTGGTCGTTGTGCTGGGGGAAGTAGGCGAGCAGTTGACCAACGAGATCGATCGCCGCCGGCAGGTCGGCGGCCACGAGGGTGGCCGCACCGGTGTAACGGGCGTGGCTGGCCGCGCCGCCGAGCTCTTCGTTGTCGATCACGACCCCGGTGAACTCCGCGACCATCGTGGGGCCGCTGACGAACGCGTAAGCCGCTTCCGTCATCACCACGTGGTCCGCGAGGCCGAGCAGCAGCGCCGGGCCGGACACGGCGGGTCCGTCCACGATGACGACCGTCGGCACCACGCCCGAACAATCGGCGAGTGCCTTCGCAGCGCGCCCCCAGCCGTGGAGCGCGGAGAACCCCTCGACGATGTCGGCACCGCTGGACCGCATGACGCACACGAGCGGCAGGCGCGCCTCGAGCGCGGTCACTGCTGCGTGCTCGAGCATCGACGACGAGTCGCTGGACAACGCGCCTCGTCGGTCGCTCGCATCGACCTCCACCCAGACGACCTCTCGGTCGTTGAACTCGCGAACATCCGCTCGGATCGATCCGGGGACCTTGTTGCGCAGAGCGACGCCGGGCATGGGTGACAGACTAGAGCGGTCGGCCGAGTGGGAACGCTTCCGCTCCGACGTACACGCCCGGCTGCTTGGCGCCCTGCGTGGCGATCACCTCGCGCAGCACGCCGAGCAGGGCGCGGGTGGGGGAGCCAGGGCTCGGACGGCGCCGCTGGACCCAGCCGACGACGCGACGAGGCAGCTCCGGCACGATCACGCGCTTGAAGTCGCCCTTCAACCATCGGGGGATCGAGGTGGCGGGCACGATCGCCGCGCCGAAGCCCTCGAACGCAAGTGAGGCGAGGAGGCGCACCCCGTCGATCTCGACCTGTGCCTGCAGCTCGATGCCGGCCTGGCTGGCCGCACGATCGATCACCCGTCGAAGCGCCGTGCCGAGCGGGGGGAGCATCAGCGGTTCGTTCGCCAGCTCGGCGAGTGGCACCGTGTCGAGCGCCGACAGGTGGTGGCGCAGATGGACGAGCAGCACCAGATCCTCGGCGAACAGCGGCTCGACGGTGACCTCGGGGTCCTCGACCGGCAGGTGGACGATGGCCGCGTCGATCTGCTGGGAGACGAGGCGGGGGATCAGGTTCGTGGTGTTGCCCTCGTGCACCGTGACGTGGACCCCGGGATGCTGACGGGTGAGATGGGTGAGCAGGCTGGGCAACAGCCACCGAGCCGTGGTGCCGAGCACGCCCAGGCGCGAATCGCCACGCACCTCGTCGCCCCGGGAGGCCATCTCGGAGGTGATGTCGTCGAGCTCGTGGAGCACCCGCCGCGCCTTTTCGACCACGATCACCCCGTCGTCGGTGAGCCCGCCGCGTTGACGGTCGACGAGGATGACGCCGAGCTCGCGTTCGAGCCTCGCAATGTGCCCGCTGACGTTGGACTGCACGGTGTAGAGCGCTCGGGCCGCGGCCGAGAACGACCCGTGATCGGCAATCGCGACCAGCGTGGTGAGCTGCCGGAGATCCATCACTAAAAACGATAGCAACTATCTACGAATACTGGTTGAAAGATCACCTGTTCACGTGCATAATTTCACATGTCGATCGAAGTGGATCGTCCCCCAATGATCCACTCGACAGAACCCACATCAAGTGGTTTCCCCAAACCACGGGTTCCAGGTTGAGAGGCCCCGCTTCCCCCAAGCGGGGCCTTTCCCGTTCCCCGGCCCACCAACCGCAAAGCGGTTCAACTGGGGCTGCATCGTCCCAAAACCCTTCGGGGTCCGATTCGTCTCGGAAGGCGACGCGGAGATCGCCCAGTTGCGCCGGCAAGTACGCTGCCTGCCATGACCAAGGCCAAGGGTGCAGCGTTCTTCGACCTGGATCGCACGCTGCTGGCCGGTGCATCGGGGGAGGTGTTCTCCAAAGCGATGCGCGAAGCAGGCATCGTCAGCCGATCCATACCGGGCGAACGCTTCGTGTATCAACTGTTCAACACCGTCGGCGAGACCCTGCCCTCGATGGCGCTGGCCCGGCAAGGGGTGAACCTCGCCAAAGGTCGCCAGAGGGCCGGCTTCCAGAAGGCAGCGGGCGCAGCCGCCGGCGCGCTCGCCGCCATGGTCCAACCCCTGGCGGCACCGCTGTTCGCCGAGCATCGTGCCGCCGGTCGGCCGATCGTGCTGGCGACGACCACGCCGTACGACCT
>JAYVMH010000051.1:0-9605 GCA_043759015.1 Actinomycetota bacterium | reverse complement strand
GACAGCGTCTGCTCCACGACGGTGTCGTATGCGGCCTCGAGCTGTCGTACCATCGCGGTGTGCTCCTCGTTGCCCGACACGAGCTGGTCGATCCGCGCCTTGTGGATGTCGGCCTCACGTGCGAGCGAGCCGACGGGAACGACGATTCCCGTCACCTCTCGGAGCCCTTCGAGCAACGCGACGGACGCCGCGGGATAGCTCATCGCGCTGACGTAGTGGGGGACCTGCACCCAGATGCCGAGCGATGCGATGCCCGCCTCGGTGAGGGCGTGTTCGAGGACCGCGCTGACACCGGCCGGGACGTCGACGGAGCTCTTGAGGTACGGCACGTTGGCGACCACGTCGGCCGACGGCGAGCTGCTGGACAGTCGCGACGGACGGCTGTGAGGCGTGGCGAACGGATACGCGCCCAGTGCCACCATCTGGTGAACGCCCAGCCGGGCGCTGAGCTCGCCGACGGCCGCGGCGAACGCCTTCCATCGCGAGTCCGGCTCGGGGCCGCTGAGGGTGATGATCGGGTTCTTGTTCTCGTCGGTGCCGACCTTCATCTCGATCTCGCTCCACACGAGTCGGGCGTTGACCCCTTCGCGCAGCTCCATGATCGGCCTTCGGGCCCGGTAGTCGATGAACGAGTCGCTGTCGAACGTGGCGAGTGGCGCCATGTTGCAGTGCTCCTCGATGGTGCCCATCGCGGCCGCGGCCGCGCCGCTGGCGTCGATCCAGCCGCCGAGCATCACCACGAGCACCGGGCGATCCAGCGAGGGGAGCTGACCGTGCACGCTGTAGGGACTGGTCACGAGAGGGCCTCCAGCTGTTCGAGCGCGCTCGCGGCCGCATCGTCCACCTGCAGCTTGAACGGTTCGAGCTCCGTCGCGTCGCGCACGCCGAGCGCGCCGCCCAGGTACCGCGCGTACACCCCTTCGAGGATGCATGCCAGCTTCCAGTACGCGAACGACACGAAGAACGGGAGCTGCGAGATGTCGCGCCCGCTGACGGCTGCGTAGCGCCGGGCGAGGTCGGCCCGATCGAGGAAGCCGGGGGCGGAGCACGCCGTGCTCGTCCATGCGGAGCCGGTGTCGCCGGGACCGGTCCAGTAGACCTGCAGCAGACCGAGGTCTGCCATTGGGTCGCCGAGCGTGCAGATCTCCCAGTCGAGCACCGCAGTCACCCGGCCGTCGTCGCCCACCATGCAGTTGTCCAGTCGGTAGTCTCCGTGCACGATGGTCGCCGGCCCCTGTTCTGGGATGCGACGCCTGAGCTCGTCGTGGGCGATGTCGACGGCCGACAGCTCGCGTGTCCTCTGCTGGTTCCACTGCCCGTACCAACGCTTCAGCTGACGCTCGATGTAGCCCTCGTGCTTGCCGAGCGACGAGAGACCCGACGACTCCAGATCCACTGCGTGGATCGCGGCCATCGTGTCCACGATGGATTCGCTCGTGGCGAGCCGCGCCGCGGGCGACAGGATCGCTTCCGCGCTTGCGCGTTCGCGGATCACGTGGCCGTCCACGAACGCCATGACGTAGAACGGCGAGTCGTTGACCGCTGGGTCGTCGCAGAAGCCGAGCGCGGGTGCGACCGGCACCGCCGAGCCGTGCAGACCGCTGATGATGCGGTGTTCGCGCCCCATGTCGTGCGCGCTGGCGAGCACGTGGCCGAGCGGGGGGCGGCGCAGGACGGAGCGAGTGCCCGCGGCATCGGTGACCTTGTACGTGAGGTTCGAGTGACCACCCGCGATGAGCTCGAAGTGGAACGGCGCCGCGGCTCCGGGCACGTGGGCCACCAGCCAGTCGGTGACGGCGGTGACGTTGATGCCGGGGGTTTCGCTCATGATGTGCGTACGGTATCGGCGCCCGAGGCGTGGTGCCGCCCCCGCCGGTATCGTGCGGGCATGAGCATCGACGTGACCGATGAGACCTTCGAGAGCGACGTCGTCGCTCGTTCCATGACGATGCCGGTCATCGTGGACCTGTGGGCGCCGTGGTGTGGCCCGTGCCGCACCCTCGGCCCGATCCTCGAGCGAGTCGTGGATGCCAAGAACGGCGAAGTCGGGCTGGTCAAGGTGAACACCGACGAGAACCCCGGCATCTCGCAGGCGTTCCGCGTGCAGTCGATCCCCGCCGTGTACGCCATGCGCAACGGTGAGATCGTGGACGGGTTCGTCGGCGCGTATCCCGAGCACGTCATCCAGCAGTTCGTCGATTCGCTGCTGCCCACCCCGGAGCAGTCCACCGTTGCCGCACTGGTGGACCAGGGCACCGAGCCGGCGCTGCGCGCGGCATTGGATCTCGAGCCCGGCAACGAGGATGCGATCTGCGCGCTGGCGCTGATCCTGATCGACCGCGGCGACAACGACGAGGCGCTTCAGCTGCTCGCTCGCATCCCCGAGTCCGACCGCACGCGAGTGATCGCTGCCAAGGCGCGGGTGCAGCTCGCCCCTGACGACGATCACGACGTCGCGCTGATGATGCTGCTCGAGCAGGTGAAGGTCGACGAGACCGCTCGTCAGCAGTACCTGGACATCCTCGAGCTGATGGGGCCGGCGGATCCTCGCACCGCGGAGTACCGCAAGAGGCTCACCGCTCGGCTGTTCTGAGGACCGGTGGCGTCGGGGAAAAAGGATAGCGTGCCCTCGATGCCCACCGAACCCGGCAATTCGCATCGCACGCTGCGGGTCGGCATGTTCAGCCCGTACAGCCTGTCGATTCCCGGAGGTGTCCAGGCGCAGGTGATGGGCCTCGCCCGCGAGCTTCGGCGCATGGGTATCGAAGTCCGCGTGCTCGGCCCGTGCGATGGTCCGCCACCGGCGACGTTCGTCACGCCCCTCGGCAACAGCCTCCCTACTGCGGCCAACGGTTCGATCGCGCCGCTCGCGCCCGACCCGGCAGCCGCACTGCGTACCATGCGGGTCCTGTTCGAGGAGCAGTTCGACGTGCTGCACCTGCACGAGCCGTTCGCGCCCGGTCCGACGATGACCGCCATGCTGCTGCATCCGGCACCGGTGATCGCCACGTTCCACGCGGCGGGGGAGAGCGCGAGCTACCAGTACCTCGCGGGGCCGATCAAGGCAGCCGCCAAGAACCTCGTGCATCGGGTCGCGGTTTCCAAGGACGCGCAAGCGCTGGTCGAGGAGTCGATCGGCGGCGAGTACGAGGTGCTGTACAACGGCGTCGAGCTCGACGTGTACAGGGCGGCGAAGCCGTGGCCGACGAAGGGCCCGACAATCTTCTTCTGCGGTCGTCACGAGGAACGCAAGGGTCTGGATGTCCTCATCGCGGCGATGACGGATCTCGGCCCGGACGTCCGTTTGTGGATCGGCAGCAACGGTCCCGACACCGCCCGGCTCACCGCCGGCACGGCGGGCGACCCCCGCATCGAATGGCTCGGTCGACTCACCGACGACGACAAGGTCGCGCGGCTGCGTGGCGCCGATGTGTTCTGCGCGCCGTCGTTACGGGGCGAGTCGTTCGGCGTGGTGCTCATCGAGGCGATGGCCGCCGGCACGTGCATCGTCGCCAGTGCGCTCGACGGCTATCAGAACGTGGCCACCCACGACCTGGATTCGCTGCTCGTCGCGCCCGGCGACAGCGCCGCCCTCGGCGCGGCGCTGAAGAGTGCGCTGTATGACCCGGCGCTGGCGACGCGCCTCGTCGCCGCCGGGAGCTTGCGTGCCGACCACTTCTCGATGAGGGCCCTGGCCTGCCGTTATGCGGAGATCTACCGGCAGGTGGCCCGGCCTCGCGGCCCGTCGGAGCAGATCTCGCCGTGGATGCTGTCCCCCCGGCTCCGTCGTCGCAACCGTATGATGGCCTGACCGGCGCCTGCGGGCGCCCCGAAGATTCCGGAGTCATCATGGTGTGGATCATCGTGTTGGTGGTGGGGGCGCTCCTCGTCGTGTTCCTCATCGCCGCGTACAACGGCCTCGTCCGCCGCCGCAATCAGGTGGACAACGCGTGGTCGCAGATCGACGTGCAGTTGAAGCGCCGCCTCGACCTCATTCCCAACCTCGTCGAGACCGTGAAGGGCTATGCAGCCCACGAGAAGACCACGCTCGAGGCCGTGGTCAACGCCCGCAACGCGGCGATCGCGGCACCGGCCACCCCCGCTGGGCAAGCGGCGGCCGACAACCAGATCACCGGCGCGCTGCGCCAGCTGTTCGCGCTCAGCGAGTCGTACCCCGACCTGAAGGCCAACCAGAACTTCCTCGCGTTGCAGGAAGAGCTCACCGCCACCGAGGGTCGGGTTGCCTACGCGCGTCAGTTCTACAACGACAGCGTGCTCGGCTACAACAACAAGCTCCAGTCGTTCCCGACGGTGCTGCTCGCCGGCATGTTCCACTTCACCAAGCGCGATTACTTCGAGACCGACGAGGCTTCTCGCGAGGCGCCGAAGGTGCAGTTCTGACCTCATCATGTTCGAACTGATCCGTGCCAACAAGCGTCGCAGCGTCGCGCTCATCGCTGCCTTCGTCCTCGTGCTCAGCCTCGTCGGTGCCGCGGTCGGCGTCCTCCTCGGTTACGGGCTGGTCGGCACGATCGTCGCGTTCGTGTTCTCCGGCGCGGTGGCGTTCGCCTCGTTCTGGAAGGCCGACGCGATCGCACTCTCGGTCAGCCGCGCCCGGCCTGCCGACCCGCAGGAGTACCAGCGGTTGCACAACCTCGTCGAAGGGCTGTGCATCGCCAGTGGGCTGCCCAAGCCGCGGGTCTACATCGTCGACGACCCGGCGCCGAACGCGTTCGCCACCGGCCGCGACCCGAAGCATGCGGCCATTGCCGTCACTTCGGGGCTGTTGGAGAAGATGAACCGCGTGGAGCTGGAGGGCGTCCTCGCCCACGAGCTGTCGCACATCCGCAACTACGACATCCTCGTCAGCACGCTCGCCGTCACGCTCGTCGGGGCCATCGCGCTGCTCACCAACTTCGCGGTGCGAGCCATGTGGTGGAACGGCGGCCGCGTGAACCGCGGCGGCGACCGCGATGGCGGCGGCAACCCGCTGGCGATCGTAGCGTTCGTGTTCATCATCCTCGCCCCGATCCTCGGGAAGGCGATGCAGGCGGCAGTCAGCCGTCGTCGCGAGACGCTCGCCGATGTGTCCGCCTGTCAGATCACTCGTTACCCGCCGGGGCTGATCTCGGCACTCGAGAAGCTCCGCGACGACTCCACGGTCACCCACGCGGCCAGCACCGCAACCGCACACATGTGGATCGAACAGCCCATGTCCGGCGTCGGTGATGGCGGCAAGATGGGCATGTGGAACAAGATGTTCGACACCCATCCGCCGCTCGAGGAACGAATTGCGTTGCTGAGGGAGCTGTGACCCACCGCATGCGTCTCGGCGGGCTCGCCTCCTCCGTGGCGCTCGTCGTCGTCGCATGCAGCGGCGGTTCATCGTCGCCGGCCAGTTCCACGCCGTCGTCCACCACCGATTCGGTCACGAGCCTCCCCGTGGAGACGACGGTCGCGGGCACCGACGGACCCACCACGACGGCGCCCGCCGGTCCGGTGTACCCACTGACCGGACTGCCGGTAGTGGATCCCGCGGTCGCGGCGCGTCCTGCGCTGGTGGTGAAGATCGACAACAACGTACTCGCCCGACCGCAGAGCGGCCTCGACGAGGCGGACATCGTGTTCGAGGAGATCGTGGAGGTCCAGACACGGTTCGTGGCGGTGTTCCAGAGCCAGGGGGCCGAGCCGGTGGGGCCCATCCGCTCCGGTCGCACGCAAGACATCGCGCTCCTCGGATCGTTCAACAAGCCGCTCTTCGCGTGGAGCGGTGGGAACGCCAACGTCACGGCGGCCATCAACAACAGCGATCTGTTCAGCATCAACAACGTCAACCCGCGGGCACAGAAGCTGGGTGGCTTCTATCGCAGCCCCGATCGCAAGGGCCCGCACAACCTCTACGCCACCACGTCGGCACTCTGGTCGCTGGCTCCGGCGGGCGCCGGCCCACCGCCCGCGCAGTTCAGCTACCTGTCGCCGGGCGACACGCCCCAGGGCGACCGATCGGCGGGCACCCAGGGCGACATGCTCGGTCTCGCCATCGCGTGGACGTACGACGCCCCGACGCATCGCTACGCCCGCACCAGCGCCGGGGTCGTGCACGCCGACGCGCTCGGTGGAGCCGTCACGACCGACAACGTGATCGTCATGTCCGTGCTCTACCGGCCGAGCCCGGCCGACGCCCGCAGCCCGGAGGCCCAGACCATCGGCACCGGCGACGTGATGGTGTTCACCCGGGGGCTCGTCGTGCAGGGCACCTGGACCCGCAAGAACCGACTGTCGCCGTTCTCGCTCAGCGACGCGGACGGCACGGTGATCAAGCTGTCGCCGGGCCGCACCTGGGTCGAACTTGCGAGCCCAGGGAAATTCACCCCGCTCTCCTGAACACCGGAAGCGATACGCTGGATGCCATGAGTGAGCAGTCGTCAACGCCGCATTCCACGGCTCGCACGGCCGGCCGCGCAACCGGGACGGTCCAGGTCAAGCGCGGCCTTGCCGAGATGTTGAAGGGCGGCGTGATCATGGACGTCGTCAACGCCGAGCAGGCGAGGATCGCCGAGGACGCGGGCGCCTGTGCCGTCATGGCGCTCGAACGGGTACCTGCCGACATCCGTCGCGATGGCGGCGTGGCGAGGATGAGCGACCCGGAGATGATCGAAGCCATCAAGGCCGCAGTCACCATCCCCGTCATGGCCAAGGTGCGCATCGGTCACTTCGTCGAGGCACAGATCCTGCAGGCGTTGGGAGTCGACTACGTCGACGAGAGCGAGGTGCTCACCCCCGCGGACGAGACCCACCACATCGACAAGTTGGCCTTCACGGTGCCGTTCGTGTGTGGTGCCACCAACCTCGGTGAGGCGCTGCGCCGCATCAGCGAAGGTGCCTGCCTGATCCGCAGCAAGGGCGAAGCCGGCACCGGCAACATCGTCGAGGCAGTCCGCCACCTGCGCAACATCATCGGCGACATCCGCAAGATCACCCAGGCCGACCAGGCGGAGCTGTTCCAGTGGGCCAAGCAGCTGCAGGCGCCGCTCCCGTTGGTGCAGGAGATCGCCGAGACCGGCTGGCTGCAGGTGCCGCTGTTCTGCGCCGGCGGCATCGCCACCCCTGCCGATGCGGCGCTCGCCATGCAGCTCGGCGCCGAAGCGGTGTTCGTCGGCTCGGGCATCTTCAAGTCCGATGATCCGTCACCGCGCGCGAAGGCCATCGTCGAGGCCACCACGCACTTCCGCGATGCGCACATCCTTGCCAAGGTCAGCCGCGGGCTCGGCGCGCCGATGACCGGCATCGCGATGGACGAGATCAACCAGACCCAGCGCTTCGCGGAGCGAGGCTGGTAGCAGTGAGGCTCGTCGTCGCGGAGCCCCCAGGTGGATGTACGGCGGCCGCTCGTCGGCGTCCTCGCGCTGCAGGGTGCGTTCGCGGCGCACGAGCTCGCCCTCGCTGAATCCGGCGCGTCCACGCGTCAGGTCCGCACTGCAGCCGATCTGGTCGGGGTGGAGGCGCTGGTCATGCCCGGTGGGGAGAGCACGACGATGTCGCGGCTGCTGGAGACGTCGGGTCTGTTCGACGAGATCAAGGCGAGGCTCAGCGACGGCATGGCCGTTTTCGGCACGTGTGCCGGGATGATCCTGCTCGCTTCCGACGTGCTCGACGGTCGCGCCGATCAACGCAGCTTCGGCGTCATCGACATGTTGGTGCGGCGCAACGGCTACGGCCGTCAGGTCGACAGCTTCGAGGCGGATGTCGTCGTCATCGGCGAGCCGCTGCCGTTCCCCGCCGTCTTCATCCGCGCCCCGAAGGTCGAGTCGATCGGTCCCGGCGTCGAGGTCCTCGCCCGGCACGAGGGCGTCCCCGTGCTGGCGCGTCAGGGCACCGTCACCGTGGCATCGTTCCATCCGGAACTGGCGGGCGATGCCCGTCTTCATCGCGCATTCCTGCTGCACGCCGTGCTGCAGAATGAGGACATCAGGAAGGGGTAGGCCATGTCGGGCCATTCCAAGTGGGCAACCATCAAGCACAAGAAGGGTGCGGCCGACAAGGCTCGCGCGAAGGTGTTCAACAAGATCGCCCGCCAGCTCGAGGTCGCGACGCGTGAAGGTGGTCCGGACGCCACTTCGAACGCATCGCTGCGCACGGTCGTTCTGAAGGCGAAGGCCGCGCAGATGACGAACGACGCGATCGACCGGGCGATCAAGCGCGGCGCCGGCCTGCAGGGCGGCGGCAACTACGAGGCGATCATGTACGAGGGCTACGCGCCCGGCGGTGTGGCGCTGCTGATCGACGTGCTGACGGACAATCGCAACCGCTCCGGCTCCGACGTCCGCACGATCTTCTCCAAGCTCGGTGGCTCGATGGCCGAACCCGGCGCGGTCGGTTGGCAGTTCAGCCGTCGAGGCGTGGTGATCGTCGACGGTGGCGACGAGGATTCGGTGATGCTGGCCGCGCTCGAGGCCGGCGCCGAGGACGTGTTGGCGGAGGGCGATGGCACGTGGCGGGTGATGTCGGAGCCGTCGATCGTCTACGACGTGCGCGATGCACTTCAGGCCCGAGGCCTCGAGGTGGTGTCCGCCGAGAGCACGATGGTGTCGAGCATGACGGTCGAGGTGACCGACGCCGATGATGCACGTAAGATCCTGCGCATCATGGATGCTCTCGAAGATCTCGACGACGTACAGGACGTGTTCAGCAACTTCGACATCAGCGACGATCTGATGGAAGCGGTCAGCGCATGAGCATCGGCGTCGGAGATCTCGCGCCGTCGTTCAGCCTCCCGTCGAACAGGGGCCAGGACGTGTCGCTGACGGAGTTCCTGGGTCGCCCGGTGGTGCTCGTGTTCTACCCCGGCGACGACACACCGGTCTGCACGAAGCAGTTGAACAGCTACAACGACGACCTCGCCCAGTTCGAGGCGCTCGATGCGGTCGTCCTCGCGATCTCGGCGCAGAGCGTGGAGAGCCACGAGAGGTTCGCCGGCAAGCACGGGTTCAAGTTCCCGCTGCTGGCCGACACCGACAAGGCCGTCGCCGGCGCGTACGGCACCTTGGGCCCGATCGGCTTTCCGCGGCGCAGCGTGTTCATCGTCGATGCCCACGGCACGATCCGATACGCGCATCGGGCGATCGCCGGTCTCACGTTCCGTCCTGTCGGCGAACTGATCGACGTCCTCCTCGGCTTGCCCCGCTAAGACTGAAGGACCCGGCTACTGAAGGACCCGGCTACTGAAGGACCCGGCTGACGCATGGGGCGGCGCGGCACACGTCGTCGACCGTGCCCGACACGAGGAACGTCAGCGCTTGCTGGAGCAATAACGGCTCGCGTGAACCCGCCCCGTGTGGGTCCTGGCCGTAGCCCGGTTCGGTGGGGGGAAGGTTGACGGTCGGCGGTGGCGGGGTGCCGTAGTCCCACACCACCAGTGCGGCGGAGGTGGAACCGTCGAAGGCTTGGATGTTCCACTGCGGCTCGACGTCCGGGCTCCGTCCCGGGCCGAGTGACGGGCGGTGCACTGCGGCACCGATGGTGCGCGCCAGGATCTCGGTGCTGACGTTGGCGACCTGATGATCGCCGAACGCTTCCACCAGCAGCACCTTCTTGGCGGTGATCCC
>JAYVMH010000050.1:0-9690 GCA_043759015.1 Actinomycetota bacterium | reverse complement strand
ATCGACCGCACGACGACCGACCGACGACCGGCATCGATGCCGATCACCTCCGCGTTCACGCGCACGTCGAGGCGGAAGCGCTCGAACAGCCGCTCCGGTGTCTGGAGCAGCAGATCGGACTCGTGCTCGATCACACCGCCCACGAAGTACGGCAGACCGCAGTTCGCGTACGACACGTGCCCGGAGCGCTCGATCACCGTGATCTCCGCAGACTCGTCGAGACGGCGGAGCCGAGTTGCTGCCGACATGCCACCGGCGACACCGCCGACCACGATGACGCGCAGGGGCGCGTTCGCTTCTTTCATACCCCATAGGGTATCGTCGTCTCGCGTTCGATGCTTACAGATCGACGAGCTCGATCGTCACATCCACCGCCGCGCCCATGGTGAGCGACTCGGCCTTCCGCACGGCGGCCTTCACCGGCAGGATGTAGCTCTCCTCGCCGGTCGCGGGGAACAGCGAGGTGAGCCACGTCGTCCGGCCGACGGTGACGCGCACCTTCACAGAACCGAAGCCGCGCTGCACCTGGGTGGTGCGCTCGTCGATCTCGTCGGCCTGATCGAACGGCAGGGTCACGAAGTGCCACGGACCGTCGCCCTTCCATCGCCACAGCGGCGCGGAGAACCGGTAGGTCGTGGACGACGTCACGACGTCACTTCCGCAGCAGCGCGTCCAGACGCCGAGCGGCGAGCCCGAGCGCCGTGACGGCGATGACGACGAGGAACATCGTGTGAGCGAGGATCGAGGCCGACCACGCCCCGGCGTTGGCGGCACGCACCAGGGCGACGCCGTGGTACAGCGGGGACAGCTGCACCAGCCACGCCCACGAGCCGTAGGCCGAGGTCGGGAAGAACGTGGCGGAGAACAGGAACAGCGGCATGGTGAGGGTCCCCACGATGTCCATGTCCTGGAAGCCACGCATGTACGTGGTGCCGAGGAAGCCCACGCTGGCGAAGGTGAGGCCGATCAGTGCGCACGCCGGCAGCCCCATCAGCGCCCACCACGAGTGGGTGAGGCCGAGCACCGCCATGACGCCGAGGAAGCTGCACGCGTAGATCTGGCCGCGGATGAGCGCCCAACCGATCTCGCCACCGGCTACGTCGGCAGGTGTCATCGGCGTGGCGAGCGCCGCGTCGTACATGCGGGCGTACTTCAAGCGGTGCAGCACGTTCCCGGTGGAGTCGTAGATGGCGCCGTTCATTGCCGAGGAGGCCATCAGCGCGGGCGCGACGAACGCGTCGTACGGCACCGCCTTGCCGGCGACCGAGACAGTGCCCACGAGGCTCCCGAGCCCTGCCCGCATGCTGAGGAGGTAGAACAACGGCTCGAAGAAGCCGCTGACGATGATCAACCACTGCCGACGATACGCGACGAGGTGACGTTCGATCATCCGGTGCGGCCGACGAATGGCGAAGTGGGCCGGCACGATGCGGAGCGCGTTCGTGTTCATGTGTCGTTCGTGTTCATGTGTCGTTCGCATTCACGGGTAGAGCTTCCGTTCCATGCGCCGGATCGCGATCACGGTGCCCACCACAGCCCACAGGGCGATGTACGCGAGGTGCCCGACGGTGCCGGTCCAGTCCACGCGGCTGGTGGTGAAGCCGCGGGCGACGACCACGCCGTGCCACAGCGGCGCGACCTTCGCCAACCACTGCACCAGCGTCGGCAACTGCGACAGCGGGTAGAACGCGCCGCCGAAGAGGAACAGTGGGATCAGGAAGAAACGTTGGATGGCGGCGAACACGCCGTCGTACTCGGCGTTGATCGAGAACGCCATAATCGGCATCCCGAACGACACGCCGATGAGCACGCCCACGAACACTGTGGGGACGAGCCCCCATGATCGTGTGTCGTGGAAGCACGCGAGCGCGATCGCCACCAGCGTGCCCGTGATCGCCGAGCGGGCGGCCATCCACGTGGCGTGGCCGAGCACGATGTCGCGGGCATCGAGCGGCGTCGCCGCGATGCCGTGGTAGCCGCGAACCCACTTCAGGTTGCCCAGCACCGGCCACATGCTCTCCATTGCCGTCGCCGACATCGCGGCGGTGATCAGCAGCCCGGGCGCGACGAACGCAACGTACGAGACGGTGCCCAGCGTCGCGCTCGACGAGGCGTGACGATCCACCAGCGAGCCGACGCCGACGCCGAGCCCGAGGAGGTACAGCATCGGCTGGACGAACGTCGAGAGCAGGTTCGTGCGCCACAGGCGACGGTAGTTGGCGAGGTGCCAGCTGGCGACGCGGAACGCACCCGGTGTGATGGTGCTGCTCATCAATCCACCAGGCTCCGGCCGGTGAGCAGCAAGAACACATCCTCGAGACTGGATCGACGAACGAGTGCGCTCTCGGGCAGCAGGCCGCGGTGATGGGTCTCCACGAGCGCGGCCTCCCCGTCGTCGGCGTAGACGAGCAGCCGGTCGGGCAGCACCTCCAGGCGGGCGCCGATGCCGCCGAGCGACGAAGCCTGTGCCTCGTTGGTGCCGGCGGCGAAGCGCAGCTCGAGGACTTCCCGTGTTGCGTAGCGATCGATCAGGTCGCGAGGTGAACCCTCGGCCACGATGCGACCCCGATCCATCACGACCAATCGGTCGCAGAGCTGTTCCGCTTCGTCCATGTAGTGCGTGGTGAGCACGAGCGTGACGCCCCGCTGCTTCAACCGGTACAGCCGGTCCCACAGCACGTGGCGGGCCTGCGGGTCGAGCCCTGTTGTGGGCTCGTCGAGCAGCAGCAGCTCGGGTTCGTTGATCAACGACCGGGCGATCGAGAGCCGCCGCTTCATGCCGCCGCTCAACGTGTCCACAACGCTGTCGGCGCGCTCGGTCAGCTGGGCGAACTCCAGCAGTTCCTTCGCCCGGCGTTTGGACTCGCCGCGCGACAGGTCGAAGTAGCGCCCGTACAGCCAGAGGTTCTCCTCCACGCTCAGCTCGACGTCGAGCGTGTCCATCTGGGGCACCACCCCGATACGGCCGCGAATGGCCGCGCCCTGCCGCAGCGGATCGAGTCCGAAGATCTCCAGGGTGCCCGAGGTCGGTTTGGACACGCACGAGATCATGCGCATCGTGCTGCTCTTGCCGGCGCCGTTCGGGCCGAGGAACCCGAACGCCTCACCCGCTTCGACCTCCACGTCGATGCCGTCGACCGCGGTGAACTCGCCGAACTTCTTGACGAGTTGACGCGCGACGATCAGCGGTTGGGGCATGCGTGCAAGTTAGCGCCGGGTGCCTGGCGCGACCCGGGGGTTACGCTCAGGCCGACGGCGGGGGAGGCGGCGGGGGAGGCGGCGGAGCCATGCCCGACGGCGGAGGGGGAGGCGTCGAGCCGCCCTCGTCCTTGCCGGCGATGCCGAACTGGCTCTTCAGCTTGTTGACGTCCTTGAGGTCGTTGAGGTTGCCACCTGATTCGGTGAAGCCCATCACCGAACCGGCCAGCACCACGCCCGTCGCGATCAACGCCAGCCAGGCTCCGATGCCGCGACCGATACCAGAGACGCCGCTGTAGCTCGGGTGGATGATGTAGATGATCACCAACAGCAACGCCAACCCGGAGGCACCGATGAACACGATGCCCCACGGCAGCTTGGTGGACTTGACGATCTCCAGCACGAGCAGCACGGTGAGCACGCCGACGGCGAGCACCAGCAGCCACGGCAACGTGCCGCGGAAGAAGAAGTCGGAGCCCGAGAGGTTGGCGTTGTCGCACGCGTTGGCCACCCCCGGCCCGCCGAAGCCGCCGCAGTCGATGCTGGTCCAGTCGAGGAAGTAGGCGATGAACATCGCCAGTGCGCCGCCGACTTTCAACCAGTCCGAGGTCTTGAACTTGCTCAGATCCATGTATGCCTCCGAGGAGAGTTGCTTGGTTGCTCCCTGGATCCTGAACGTACACCTTGTAAAGGCCCCGCCGGAGGATTGGTGCGCGCAACGTACATTCGCGTCATGGCCACAGCGCTGCTCTCCGTGTACGACAAGACCGACATCGTCGAGCTCGCGGCGGGGTTGCACGCCGCTGGTTGGCGCATCCTCAGCAGCGGTGGCACGGCGAAGGTCGTCGCCGCGGCGGGGATTCCTGCGATCGATCTCGCCGATCTCACCGGTCTGCCGGCGATCCTCGACCACCGCGTCGTCACCCTGCACCCGAAGGTGCACGGCGGACTGTTGGCAGACCCCACCAACCCCGGCCACCAGGCCGACATGGCGGAACACGGGATCGAAGCCATCGACCTGGTGGTCGTGAACCTGTATCCGTTCGAGGCGAACCCGAGCATCGAGTTGATCGACATCGGTGGGCCGGCGATGGTGCGGGCTGCTGCCAAGAACCACGCCCACGTCGGGGTCGTGGTCGATCCCGCCGACTACCGGGTGGTGCTCGACGAGGTCGCCGCCAAGGGCCGTCTGTCGTCGACGACACGACGGCGCCTGGCCCGCGATGCGTTCGCCGCCATCGCCGCCTACGACGCAGCGATCGCCAACTGGTTCGACGAGGGCGACGACCTGCCCAAGGGCCTCCACCTGTCGCTCGAGCGGGTGCAGGCGTTGCGTTACGGCGAGAACCCACATCAGCGTGGTGCCCGTTATCGCTTCGCTGGGACCACCAGCTGGTGGGACACCGCCGTGCAGCACAACGGCAAGGAGCTGAGCTACCTCAACCTCTACGACACCGAGGCGGCGTGGAAGCTCGTGCATCGCTTCGACGCCCCGGCATGCGTGATCGTCAAGCACGCCAACCCGTGCGGCGTCGCGGTCGGCTCGACGATCGAGGAGGCCTACGTGCTGGCGAACGCGTGCGATCCGGTCAGTGCGTTCGGCGGCATCGTCGCGCTCAACGAGCGGGTCACCGTCGCGCTGGCGAAGGCGCTCGCCCCGGTGTTCACCGAAGTGGTGGTCGCTCCGTCGTTCGACGATGCCGCGCTGGAGGTGTTCGCGAAGAAGCCGAGCCTGCGCGTGCTGGAGGCGTCGGCTCCCGTCGGGGCCGCGCTCGACATGCGCTCCATCGACGGGGGGCTGCTGGTGCAACAGGTGGACACCGTCGCCCCGGTGAGCACCTCCTGGAAGGTCGTCACCCGGCGTCAGCCGACCGACGACCAGTGGCGCGACCTGTCGTTCGCCTGGGAGGTCTGCTCCGTCGTCAGCAGCAACGCGATCGTGTTCGCGAAGGACGCACGGGCGGTGGGCATCGGTGCCGGCCAGCAGAACAGGGTGGACTCGGCGGGGATCGCCACCCGAAGGGCGGCGGGCCGGGCGGAGGGTGGCGTGTGCGCGAGCGATGCGTTCTTCCCGTTCCGCGACGGCCTCGACGTCGCGGCCGCCGCCGGCATCGTCGCGATCGTCCAGCCCGGCGGCAGCGTGCGCGACGACGAGGTGATCGCGGCCGCCGACGAGCACGGCATCGCGATGGTCTTCACGGGCGAGCGTCACTTCCGCCACTAGAGCCGCCGCCGCCGCCCCCACCCGGCGAGCTGTCATTTCGTACATCGTGGCGTGCACGAGGGCGCCGTAGCGAGCAAGCTGTGGAGAGTGACACGCATCGCCGACCTTCTCCCCGCGGGACCAACGGTGTCGTTCGAGTTCTTCCCGCCGAAGAACGAAGCCGGCTGGCTCAGCCTGGGGCGCACGATCGCCGAGCTCGAACCGCTCGAGCCTCACTTCGTCAGCGTCACCTACGGCGCGGGTGGCAGCACCCGCACCCGAACCGCCGACCTGGTGAGCTGGGTGCGCCGGCAGACCCCGATCGCCCCGATGGCGCACCTCACCTGCGCGGGCCACACGAGGTCCGACATTCGCGACATCCTCCTCAACTACCGAGCCGAAGGTGTCGAGAACATCCTCGCGCTCGGTGGCGATCCGCCGGCACACGGCGACGCACATGCCGACAGCGACTACAGGTTCAGCCTCGAACTGGTCGACGACGTGCGCGAGTTCGGTGGCTTCTCCGTCGGGGTCGCCGCGCACCCCGAGCTGCACCCCCGATCTCCCGACAGGGAGAGCGACCGGCGGCACCTCGCACAGAAGTTGCACCACGCCGACTTCGCGATCACCCAGTTCTTCTTCGACATCCATCACTACCTCGACATGCTCGACGACCTCGGCCGTTTCGGTGTGGACAAGCCGGTGCTGCCGGGGATCATGCCGATCAGCAACCTCGGTCAGGTCACGCGTATGGCTCACATGAGCGGCGCCGAGGTGCCCGGCTGGGTCGTCGAGCGGATGGAGAAGGCCCACGACGACCTCGACGAAGCCGAGCGGATCGGTGTGGACATCGCCACCGAACTGTGCGTCCTCCTGATGGAGCAGGGGGTGCCCGGCCTGCACTTCTACACCCTCAATCGCAGCTGGGCCACCCGCCAGGTGATGAAGAACCTCGGGCTTCGCGATCTCTCCTGACCATGCCTAATGTGCGTCGTATGCGTGCATACGATCAGCTCTACATCAACGGCAAGTGGGTGCCCTCGAACGGTGCCGGCACCCTCAGCGTCACCGATTCGGCCACCGAGGAGGTCATCGCCACCATCCCCGACGGCGCGGCCTCCGACGTGGACGCGGCAGTCGCCGCGGCCCGCGCCGCGTTTCCGGCGTGGAACGGACTCTCCAAGGAGGACCGCGCCGCGTTCCTGATGAAGATCCACGCCGGGCTCGAGGCGCGCACCGACGAGATCGCCACGATCATCGCCAAGGAAGTGGGCATGCCGGTCTGGCTGAGCTCGATGATCCAGGTGGGCCTGCCCAAGGGCAACTTCAAGACGGCCGCCGACCTGCTGGGCTCGTACCAGTTCGAGGAGACCGTCGGGAACAGCCTCGTCGTGCGCGAGGCGATCGGCGTCGTCGGCTGCATCACCCCTTGGAACTACCCGCTGCACCAGATCGCGCTCAAGGTCGCACCCGCCCTGGCGGCGGGCAACACGGTCGTGCTGAAGCCCAGCGAGGTGGCGCCGATCAACGCGTTCATCCTCGCCGAGATCATCGACGAAGCCGGGCTCCCGGCCGGCGTGTTCAACCTCGTCACCGGTGTCGGTCCCGTGGTCGGGGAGGCGATCGCCGCCCACGCCGACGTGGACATGGTGTCGTTCACCGGCAGCACCCGCGCCGGCAAGCGCGTCGCCGAGGTCGCCAGCCAGACCGTCAAGAAGGTGGCGCTCGAACTCGGTGGCAAGAGCGCGAACGTCATCCTCGCCGACGCGGACTTCGCCAAGGCCGTCAGCGACGGCGTCGGCAAGTGCTTCCTCAACTCCGGCCAGACCTGCACGGCGCTCACCCGCATGCTCGTCCCCCGCGATCGGCTCGCCGAGGTCGAAGGCATCGCCGCAGCCACCGCAGCCGCCGCGTTCCAGCCCGGCAACCCGTTCGAAGCCGGCCGCTTCCTCGGGCCACTCGTCTCCGCGGCGCAGCGCGATCGCGTCCGCGGCTTCATCGACAAGGGCATCGAGGAGGGTGCCACGCTGGTCGCCGGTGGCTCGGCCGCGCCAGAAGGGCTCGAGCAGGGCTACTACGTGCAGTCCACGATCTTCAGCAACGTCACCCGCGACATGACGATCGCCCGCGAGGAGATCTTCGGTCCGGTCCTGTCGATCATCCCCTACGACACCGAGGAAGAGGCCATCGAGATCGCCAACGACTCGATCTACGGCCTCGCCGGCGGCGTCTGGAGCGGCGACGCCGACCACGCCAAGGCGGTCGCTCGGCGCATTCGTGCCGGCCAGGTCGAGGTGAACGGTGGCTCGTTCAACCCGTCCGCGCCGTTCGGCGGCTACAAGCAGAGCGGTCTGGGTCGCGAAGCGGGCAAGTTCGGGCTCGAGGAGTTCCTCGAGGTGAAGGCGCTCCAGCTCTGACATCACCGCTGATGGAGGTGAGGGTGACGCTCGCTGCCACCACAGTTCGGTGATACTGGGTGATCGGATGGCCGTTTCCACCCTTGATCCCATCGAGCAGCTGAACCACCCTGTGCTGCGCCAACAGATCAGTCGAGTCCCCTACCTTCCGGGAGTCGACGGTCTGCGCGCGCTCGCCGTGATCGCGGTGATGCTGTACCACGCCAACCACGGCTGGCTCTCGGGTGGTTTCCTCGGCGTGGAGGTGTTCTTCGTCATCTCCGGCTACCTCATCACGCTCCTGCTCGTCAGCGAGAAGGAACGCACCGGACGGGTGAGCCTGCGCAAGTTCTGGCTGCGCCGTGCCCGCCGCTTGCTGCCCGCGCTGTACACCTTGCTCGGTGGGCTCGCCATCTACATGACGTTCTTCCACGAGCAGCCGATGGGACAGACCCGCGGCGACTTTGCCGGCGGCCTGCTGTACGTCAGCAACTGGTTCCAGATCTGGGTGGGTCAGGGGTACACCGCGGCCGAGGCGTTCGCCCCGCTGCGCCATCTGTGGTCGTTGGCGGTCGAGGAGCAGTTCTACCTGGTGTGGCCGATCATCATGGCGGTCGTACTGCACCGCAAGCGCGAGAAGTTGCCCCGCGTCGCGATGTGGCTGGTCGTGCTCAGCATCGCGTTGGCCGCGGCGACCGCGGCGCTGTACGTGGGCGGCCCGGTGTTCGTCGGCGCCAACCCCGTCACCGGTGCGATCTCGTGCGGTGCCTCCGAGAGCCACGGGTACGCGTCGGTGCTCGGTCGATGCGTCAATGTCAACGAGTTCCTGTACCTCAACTCGTTCAGCCGTGCCGGCGGCCTGATGCTCGGGTCCGCGTTCGCGTTGGTCTGGCGACCGGTGGCGATCATGCGCGGGCCGTTGCGCCGCCGCGGCCGGCATGTCGACGCGGTCGCGTTGGTCGGCCTGGTCGGGCTCGTCGTGCTGATGGGTCGCCGGTTCCTGTCCGATGTGGACAGCGGTTCCTACGATCCGTGGCTGTTCCGTGGCGGGTTCCTCCTCATCGGGCTGTGCACGGTCGCCTGCATCGCCGCGGCAACCCATCGCCGCAGTTGGATCGGTCGCCTGCTGGGCATCCGCCCGCTCCACTGGGTGGGCACGCGCAGCTACGGGATGTACCTGTACCACTGGCCGGTGTTCCAGATCCTGCGCCAACACGGCGAGCAGCTGGGCTGGCGCCAGTTCGGCATCGCGATGCTCATCACGCTGCCCATCACCGAGCTCAGCTACCGCCTGATGGAGATGCCGGTCCGGCTCGGTCGCCTCGGCGAGTGGTTGCGCGGCGAACGCAAGCCACGCACGGTCGCGGCACGGCGTCGGCGCCGTCGCGGTCTCGTCGTCGGTTCGGCCATCGCCATCCTCACCGGGTTCGCCACCGTCAGCATCGCCACCGCGTCGGTGCAATGCGACGGACAGGTGCAGTGCGACAGCCAGAAGGGGCAGGCCGCGATCGACGCGGCGCGCCACTCCAGTGCTCCCGCCGCGGTGCCCACTCAACCGACCCACCCGGCGACGACCCCGACGACCCCGACGACCGCGGCGTCGACGGCAACCGCGGACTCGGTTGTTCCGGGCCAGCAGGCGTCGACGACCCTGCCGCCCACCACGCTCGCACCGACGACCACGAACGCGGTCGACGCCATCGCCCCGATCGCGATCGGCGAGTCGGTGATGCTCGGAGCCGCGCCGATGCTGACCGCCGGTGGTGTCCGGGTCGATGCCGTCGTCAGCCGTCAGGGCAAGAACGTCGCCGAGGTCGTCGCGCTGCACCGGTCCGCGGGCGAGCTCGGGCGGACGGTCATCATCCAGACGGGCACCAACGGGTTTGTGATGGA